>JAGXBH010000088.1 GCA_018971185.1 Acidobacteriota bacterium | reverse complement strand
TGATCCACGTCGCGGGCCGCGCGACGCCCCCCTCGCGCAACGTGCCCCTTCTGATCTCGGTCGACGACCTGCGTCCCTTGCGCGTCGAGCGTGGTCGCCAGCGCGTGGCGCAACTCCAGCGCGCCGTGCGCCGCGGCGCGGTGCTCGTGGTCTCGAGTCGGGCCGCGCGCAGCGAGGTGAGGACGGTCATGGGTCTGGAGCGACCCGAGATCGTCGTGGTGCGCCCTCCGGTCACCCCGATCGACGCGACGCGCGACGGCACGGCCCTCGTGGTGAGCGTCAACGGCAACACCGAGAGGTTCGAGGCGCTCGCGGCGGACCTACAGGCCTTCGCCGATCGTCACCGCGCCCCCTGGTTCGTCATCGCCAGCGCCGCGGCGCTGGCGCGGGTGCGCGCGCTGGGCGTCGCGGCCACCCTGGTGGAGCGTCGCGACGCCGCGTCGACCCTCGCACGGGCCCGCGTGGTCGTGTCGGTCTCCGACGGCGCACGGTTCCCCTCCATCGCGGTGGCCGCGCTGAGTGCGGGCGTGCCCACGCTCGCACGGGCCATCGCTATCAATCGCGAGCTCCTGAGCGGCGCGGCGGCTCTGATCCACCGCGACGACGAGGCCCTGGAGGCCCTCGAGGACCTCTGGAGCAACGAGGCGCGCCGTGCCATCCTGATCGCCGCGGGACGGGCGCGGGCGGCGGACTTCTCACCGTGGAACGTGGCGTCGGCCTACGCCACCCTCTACGTCGAAGTCGCGCATCGGGGCCGCGGATGACGCGTCGCATCGTCGTCAGCGTGGACCAGCTCTACCGTCCTCAGCCCGGGGGCATCGGCTCGTACGTGCGCGGCCTCGTGGAGGGACTCGTCGGTGTCGACGGCGACCTCGACGTCGTGGGCGTGGGCCCCCGGTCGCGACCTGAGGCGGTGCGTGCACTCGGTATCGAGGTGCGCACCACGGCGTTGCCCCTGCGACTCCTGACCCAGTTCTGGCCGCGATATCCCTTCGGAGTGCCCCGCGACGCCGACGTGGTGCACGCCACCTCCGTCGCGGGGCCCTTCGGCGGGGGTGCCAAGCACGCGGTGCACACCGTCACGATGCACGACCTCCTCTGGCGCGACGAGCCCGAGTCCTCGACCCCCAACGGGATCCGCTTCCACGAGTCGCGCCTCCAGTACCTGTTGCGCGCCGAGCACATACGCATCATCACGACGTCGCCGCGCCTGGGGGTGCGACTCTTCCAGATCGGCATCGACCCCGACCGGATCCGCTTCGCGCGACTGGGGGTCGACGACGCCACCGTCGTCGCGGCGTCGCCCGCGCGCGTGCGTGAGATGCTCGACGAGTACGGGGTCGTCGGCCCCTTCACCTTCTACGCCGGGACGCGCGAACCGCGAAAGAACGTCGAGCGACTCGTGCGTGCCCACCGCCTAGCGCGTGCCACGACGGCGGACCTGGGTCCCCTGGTCCTCGCCGGACCCATCGGGTGGGGGCAGGTCGACACCGGCGACGCGGTGGTGCTGGGTCTGGTGCCGCGTTCGCTCCTGCTCGGGCTCTATCGCGACAGTACGGTCAACGCCTACGTACCGCGGGCCGAGGGCTGGGGACTGCCGCCCGTGGAGGCCCTGCACGCGGGCTCGCGGGTGGTGGCGAGCAGCAACTGTCCGAGCGTCGACGGCAATCGCGAGGTGGTCCTGGTCGATCCGCTCAGTGACGAGTCGATCGCGCAGGGCCTCGTGCGCGCCCTCGAACTGGGCGACGACGAGGCGAGCCGCGAACGCCGGCGTGCGTCGGTCGCCCACATGACCTGGCGCAACTGCGCGCTGGACCACCTCTTGGCGTGGCAATGAGACTGGCGCTCGACACCTCGGCGGTCCCGGACCAGCCCGCTGGTGCGGGCCGTTACGTGGTCGAGTTGGCGCGCCGCCTACCGGCGCGCGGCGTGGACACGACCCTCGTCACCCGTCACGGCGACGAGGCCCGCTGGCGCGAGTACTCGCCCGAATCGCACGTGAGCGCCCTGGTGCCGCGCGCGCGGGTCGCGCGCCTGGCCTTCGAGGCCACCCGATTGGGTCGCACCCGCGTCGCGCGGGGCGTCGACGTCTGGCACGGTCCGCACTACACCATGCCGCGCCAGGGTCCCACGCCCTGCGTGGTGACGATCCACGACATGACCTTCTTCACCAATCCTGAATGGCACGAGCGCGCCAAGGTCCTCTTCTTTCGCCGCGCCATCACCCACGCGGCGCGACACGCCCGCGCCATCGTCTCGGTGAGCGCCTTCACCGCGCGCCTGATCGACGAGATGTTGGAGGGCCACGCGCCGGTCGTCGTGGCCCCCCTGGGCGTGGACCTTGAGCGGTTCAACCTCGACGCCCGCGCGGACGCCGGGGTGATGGCTCGTCACGGCCTCAGCACCGACGTCGAGTACTTCCTCTTCGTGGGCACCTTCGAGCCGCGCAAGGGTATCGACGTGTTGCTCGACGCCTTCTCCGAGGTCGCGCGCGAGAATCCCCGCGTCGAACTGTGGCTGGCGGGACAGCACGGGTGGGGGGTCGCCGACGTCGAGGACCGCCTCTCGACGCACGCCGCCGCGTCGCGCATCCGGCGTCTGGGCTTCGTCCCCGATGACGCGCTGGCGCCGCTGCTGCGCGGTTCGCGCGGTGCGGTCTACCCGTCGCGCGGCGAGGGGTTCGGACTGCCCGTGCTCGAGGCCCTGGCGTGCGGGGTGCCCGTGGTGACGACGCGCGACACCGTGATGGAGGAGGTCGCGGGGGGAGCGGCGACCCTGACGGCGGCGGGTTCGTCCTCCGACCTCGCCAGCGCGATGCTGTCGCTCCTCGGGCAATCGGACGCGGATCGCGAGCGCGACGCCCGCCGCGGCCGCGAGCGCGCCGAGACGTTCACCTGGTCGCGTTGCGTGGACCAGCACCTGGTCGCCTACCATCTTGCTCGAGGAGAATGACGTGCGCGCACTGATCACCGGAGGCCAGGGTTTTGTGGGGCGCCACCTCGCCCAGCACCTGAGGAGCTCCGGTGACGAGGTCACCGTGGCGGACCGCGAGACCGACGTGACGGCCCGCGGCGCTCTCTCGGCGGCCCTGGCGGTGGCGCGTCCCGACGTGGTGTTCCATTTGGCCGCCATGACCAGCGTCGCCGAGTCGTGGAAGCGGCCGGCCGAGTACACCCGCGTCAACGTGCTGGGCACCGCCAATCTGCTCGACGCGGCCCACGAGGTCGTGCCCGACGCGCGCGTCGTCGTGGTGAGCTCCGCGGAGGTCTACGGCGTCGTAAGCGAGGACCAGCTGCCCCTGCGCGAGAGTTCGCCCGCGGTGCCCGCGAATCCCTACTCGACCAGCAAACTCGAGGCGGAGCTGGTGGCCCGAGAGGCGGTGCGCAGCCGCGGTCAATGGGTGGTGATCG
>JAGXBH010000087.1 GCA_018971185.1 Acidobacteriota bacterium | reverse complement strand
GAAGTCCCCCCCGGATGCTCTGCAGGGTCACCGCCACGTCCACCGGGGCGTCCGCCGCGACGTCGGTCACGGCGGGACCGCCCGGGGCGAACTCGTGATCCGCGTCGAAGCACGCCGAGAAGACGACCTCGCTCGAGGAGGGCACGTCGCGCATCAACTGCGCCACGGGAACGAGGTAGGTGGGGTCCATCCCTAGTCGGCGTCCTGGTCGAAGAAGAAGTCGCCTCCCGCGTCACTGGTCGTCGCCGCGACGTCGTCCTCGCGGGGCGCGGGCGTCTCGAGCAGCGCCGCGGGCAGGTTCTGGGAACTCAGGCGCTCGCGCCCGGAGTGGGTGGTCTTGATGAGTCGCTCCAGCACGATCTCGAAGCCGGCGAGCTTGCCGTCGATGAAGTCCTCGGACTGGTTGATGATCTGGCGCGCCCGGGCCTGGGCGTCGGCGATGATCTGGTCGGCGCGCAGGTGCGACTGACGCACGATCTCGGTCTTGTCGACCATCCTCGCCGCCTCGGCGCGCACCTGGTCCATCAACTGCATGGCCTTGATCTGCTCCGCCTCCATCAGCGCCTCACGGTCGCGCAGCGCCCAGCGGGCCTCGCGGATCTCGTCGGGGACGTTGTGCACCGCCTGGTCGAGCAGGGCAAGGACTTCCTCCCTGGGGATCAGGGCCGACGCGGACAGGGGCATCTGCTTCGCGTTGGAGATGATCTCGATGAGGTCGCGCAGGTCCTGTTCGATGTCGCGACGCGCGTGGCGACCCTCGAGGGGGGCCTCGTCGAAGGCGTAGTCCTGCTCGAGGGGTGCCTGGGGATCGAAGTCGTCGTAGCCGTCGAACACACTCATCGGGCACCTCCGGGGTACTTGGTCGCCAGGCGCTGGGCCACGGGCGAGGGGACGAAGGGGGTGACGTCGCCACCGAAGCGCGCCACCTCGCGCAGCAGGCGCGAGGCGATGAAGGAATGGTCGGAGCTCGAGGGGATGAACAGCGTCTCCACGCCCGACAGCGACCGGTTCATCTGCGCCATCTGCAGCTCGTTCTCGAAGTCCGAGACGGCCCGCAGTCCCTTGACGATCGCGGTCGCGTTCACGTCACGCGCCACGTTCACCAGCAGGGTCGAGATCGAGACGATGCGCACGCTCGCGATGTGCGAGCAACTCTCGGCGATCATGTCGCGCCGCTCGTCTAAGTCGAAGAGCGGCTCGGACTTCTGAGGGTTGCGGATCGCCGCCACGACGATCTCGTCGAAGATGTGCGCGGCGCGTTCGACGACCTCCAGATGGCCGTTATGGAACGGGTCGAACGATCCGGGGATGAGGCCGATGGTCACGAATCCCCTTCCTGTGGCTCCAGCATCGTAACGAGCGTAGTGCCGTAGCGCTTGGTCTTCGCGACGAGCCAGCCCGCCGGGGCCTCCATGTGCCGGTCATTCTCCACCACCACGCGCTGCGCCCTCACGCCCACGAGCAATGACGCGAGGTCGAGCGGCCCGTAGGGGGGGTCGCAGAGCACGAGGTCGAGGTCGCTCGGCGGGGACCACATCGGCAGGGTGGCGCGCATGAAGACGGCCTCGCCCGAGAGTCCCAGGGGTTCGAGGTTGGCCTTGGCCGCGCCCAGGCACGCGGCGTCGGCGTCGAAGAAATACACCTTGCGCGCGCCGCGCGAGAGCGCCTCGATCCCCATCGCGCCCGAGCCGCAGTAGAGGTCGGCCACCACCAGGCCGCTCAGGCCCCCGCGGCTCTCCAGCATCGAGAAGATGGCCTCACGGGCGTAGTCCGTCGTTGGACGCACCGTCGCGGGCAACTTGGCCCTCAGGGGCCGACCTCGGGCACTGCCACCGATCACTCGCACGTCTCAAGGGTAGGCGGTCCGTCGCACGCCGTGGACCGCCGGGTCCCGCGGCGCCGGCGAGGGCCCGCTACTTCTCGGCGACGTAGTGGCGCTCGCCCTGCGCGTCCACCCAGACGCGCATGACGCGATCGGTGCTGGGGTCCTTGAAGACCTCGGAGGTGGCGGTCCAGTCGCGCCGGGCCACGGCGGACTCGCCGTGGCGGCGCAACGTCAGGCTCACCACGAACGCCACGACGAGGGCCCCCACGACGACCAGGGCGATGACCGCTGCGATCACCTCGTGTCGGTCCCCTCGCCCAGTCGCACCGCCGTGCCGTAGGCGACGATCTCCGTGAGCGCCTGGCCCATCTCGGAGGAATCGAAGCGCATCGCCACGACCCCGTCGGCCCCGAGCAGCCGCGCGTTCTCGATCATCCGGTCGAGGGCGTGGCGCCGCGAGTCCTCCACGAGCTTGGTGTACTGGGTCACCTCGCCACCGGCGAGGGCCCGGAATCCCGCGGCCACGCCCTTGGCCACGCCCATCGAGCGCACGACCACGCCGAAGACGAGGCCGAGGTCCTCGCTCACCGGGCGATCGGCGAACTCCAACGCCGTGGTGATCGGAAATGGGCTGGTCGACTGCTCACTCATCTACGTTCCCTCTCTCGGGTGGCGCGACGTCGCCGCGCCCTGTGCGTACGTTACGCCACGCACGCCGCGGCGTCACGCGGGTCTCAGGAGCGAAAGAGGTACTGCGCCTCCTCGTCGTCGATGAAGAGACGTAGCTCGTCGACCAGCTCGGCGTTGCGCGCGAACGCCCCGCCCTCCACCAGGTCCAGTGCCACCTCTCGGGCCTCGGCCAGTGTCGCCTCGTCGCGGCGCAGGCTCGCGAGGTGCAGGTCGCTGCGTCCGCGCTGGCGCGCCCCGAGCAGGGTCCCCTCGCCACGCAGGTCGAGGTCCACCTCGGCCAGGGCGAAGCCGTCGTCGGAGTCGACCAGGGCCTCGAGTCGCTGGCGCCCCTCCTCGGTGGGCGCCTCGCCGAGGAGGTAGCAGTAGCTCTGTGCGTCGCCGCGGCCGACGCGCCCACGCAACTGGTGCAATTGCGCGAGCCCGAAACGCCCGGCGTCCTCGATCACGATCACCGAGGCCAGGGGCACGTCGACGCCGACCTCGATGACCACGGTCGCCACGAGGACCTGCAACTCCCCGGAGCGGAACTGGGCCATCACCTCGTCCTTCTGCGGGCCCTTCATCTGACCGTGCAACAGGCCCACGCTCAGACCCCGGAGTTCGTCGGTGGCCAGGCGGGTCCTCTCGGCCACCGCGCCGGTCGCCTCCACCTTCTCGGACTCCTCGACGAGGGGGCAGATGACGTAGGCGCGCCGGCCCGCCGACACCTCCTCGCGCACCTTCTGCCACGCCCCGCGCGCGGCGTCAGGGGTGCGCGCCCACGACGTGATGATGCGACGCCGCCCCGCGGGCATCTCGTCGAGGACGCTGCGGTCGAGGTCGCCGAACACCACCATCGCCGCGGTCCGCGGGATCGGCGTCGCGGTCATGACGAGCAAGTCCGGGTCCGCGGCCTCCAGGGAGTGCTCGCGCCCCTTGTCGCGCAGGAGGGCGCGCTGGTGCACCCCGAATCGGTGC
>JAGXBH010000008.1 GCA_018971185.1 Acidobacteriota bacterium | reverse complement strand
CGGCGTCGTCTGCTTCGTGGGGGGGGCCACGTATGCCGTGGCTCTCACCGTGTTGCGACGCCTGCGCTAGCCACACGGATCGGACGTCACCACGGCCGCTCGTGCTGGCGAGGTCGGCATTCAACGACACTTTGGAACAGTTCCGGGTCCCTCGACGGGTCGCGACCGTTTGCTCCACTCGGGATCGGGGAGTTCGTCGCGAATTGTCGGCGCACGTGGGCCACTTCGACGTCGCCGGCCTGGCGTGACTCTGGCGACTCGCCGCACTCACGCTGAGTCGTCGCGCGCAACGTCGGAGTTCTCCGCCCCTTCACCTCGGTACAGTAGAACGTGACGTTCAGCCTTCGCTGAGCGTCGACGAACAACATGGCAATCGCACTGTCGTTGCCCGAGATCTCGAAACAGGAACACCATGACCCCGCTTACCGCCAGTCCTCACGACGTGATGCGCCGCGCCATTGCCAAACTGGACGCGTCTGCCGTCATGCGAGTCGTCGACGCCCTACAACTGCAGGGGGCGAAGTTGAGCGCGGTGGTCGCGGTGCCCCTTCGCTCGCTGCAGAAGAAGCGCGACGTCATCGCCTTCGCCGGTGGCGCGCCCATCGACGCCGTCGCGGGGTTGCTGGAGCTGTTCGCGACCGAGCCCCTCGAGAAGGTGATCGAGGCGTTGGGTGAGCACTCCGAGACGCCCAGCTACGAGCAGCTCACCGCGGCGCTCGCGTCGCTGCGCGGCGAGACGTTGAGCGATGACGAGATCGTCGCCGTTCTCGCCTTCGCCGTGGGAAACGATTTCCCGGCGGCCGCTCACTGCCGTCGCATCCTGGGTGAGGATGACGCCCTGGCGCTGCCGGAGATCGAGGTCACCATTGGTCGTGCGTCGCTCTTGAGCCCGAAAGTGGTCGACGAGGCCGTGCGCGAGCAACGTCGTCAGCGTCGCGAGGAGGAGAAGGCCCGCCGGCTCTCGCGCGCCGCGAAGGCCAGGGTCGATCGCGGTCACCCTCGGGTCAAGGCATCGAAGAAGCCGCCGTCGTCCTCAGCGTCACCGGCGCCCACGAGCGAACCCCGCGGTCACGAGTCGGGTCGCCGCTCCGCGATGCTGACCCCGGCTGAGGCCTCCCTCTACGACCAGAACCATCCACTCGCCGGCTGGGTCGTGACGACGTTTGTCCCCTTCGACGCCGTTGACCCGGCGTTGCCCGAACAGCGCTCCAAGGTCCGCCCGGCGCTCGTGGTGGCGGCATCGGAGGCGGGGCTGCTGGTCCGGGGCATCTACTCGAGTCCGCTGCCCACGCGCAGCATCTTCTCGCCGTGGCGTCGACTCGGACTCGACCACTTGTCCTACGTCGACGTGACGCGAAGTGCGGTTGAACCCGGCGCCGAGGTCAACAAGCTCGGATTCTTGAACGACGAGGAATGGAACGCGCTGCTCTAGGGGCGGTGACGGGGGCGAGACGGTCGGTCGGGGAGGACGCGTGAGAGGGGCACCCCCTTCGATCGGTCCCTCGTCTAGTGCGGGGTCAATGCGTGGTCATCACGACGTCCGTGGCGACGTTGCGTGCGCCACAGCGTCAACGCCCCCACGAGCGCCAGGGCCAGCCCGGCCACTTGCACCCCGATGGAGCCCGAGTGTGATTCCTGCCCCAGGAGCCAGTGTTCGTCGAAGGTCCGCACCACGCCCCAGACGATCATCGTGACGGCGCTGAGTGACCCCACGCGTCGTGAGGTCCACTTGGCCTCGATCCACAAGAGGATCAACCACAACGACCCATCCTCCGCCCCCTGGATCAGAGGCACCGGCACGCGCTTTCCGACTTGGCCGCTGTAGTGCATGCCGAACCACGAGGTCGTGACGTGCCCGCCGCCGTTCACCATGAACTGGGGGCCGAGCACTCTTCCCAGGGCCCAACCCGCGACCAACGCCGGCAGGAGAGCGTCGGTGAAGGCGGCCAGCCGGGTCGCGGGCCACCAACGGCGCTGCAGGAGGAGCCCGACCGGCAGCGCGAGGCCGATGCCCCCGAAACTCGAGATGCCTCCCTGCCACACCGCGATCCAGCGCGCGGGGTGACCCGAGTAGTAGGACCAGTTGGTGACGATGTTGGCGAGGCGCGCGCCCACCAGGCCCGACACCAGCAGCGCGACGGTGTAGCGGGCGAAGCGCGTGGTGTCGATGCCGTGGCGGCGCAGTCGCCGTTCGCTGTAGGCGAACGCCACGTACGCCGCGATCCCGAGGCCGAGGCCGTAGAGGTGGAAGACGAAGGGGCCGAGGTGAAGTGAGGTGGGAACGCCCGACATCGCTAAGCGCGCACGCGACCGATCCCTGCGAAGCCGTAGCCCAGGCGAATGGGCGTGATATCGACCCGGTAACCGGTTTGTGGCGCTTCGATCATCATGCCGTTGCCCACGTACATCGCGACGTGCTGGTCACCGTTGTAGCCGTAGAAGAGGAGGTCACCGGGCTGGATATCGCTCAGGGGCACTCGCACGGTGTCGTTGAACTGCGAACCCGAGTAGTGCGGGAGGTACACGCCCACGGCGTCGTAGGCGAGCATCACGAGCCCCGAGCAGTCCAGGCAACTCGCCGAGGCCCCTCCCCAGCAGTACCAGGTCCCGAGGTACTTCTCGGCGGCCTGCACTGCCGCCTCGCCCACGGTGCTGGGCGGTGGTGCGGTGCCGGCGGGAGGTGGCGTGGCCGTGGCGACGGTCACGGCCCGGGCCGCGGCCGCGTTGGCCGCCGCTTGGATCGCGTTGTAGTAGGCGGAGATCTGTCCCTCCACCTGGGAGCGGGCCTGCTCGATGTTGGCCTGCAGCGTGAGATACTGCCGGTAGACCGCCTCGGCGGCGTTCTGCTCGGCCAACGCCTGGGCTTGCTCGGCCGTCAGGAGAGAACGTTCCTGGGTCAGCTGCACCCGACTGCTCTTGAGGCTCGCGATGATCGAGCCGACGTTGCCCTCGGCCACCTGGTTGTAGACGCTGGTGGCGCCCGAGGTCGCGGCGTTGGAGTTGAAGAGGGGATTGCTGCTGGCGGCCGAGCCGTTGGTCACGTAGGCGAACACGGCGTCGGCCTTCAACTGGGAGTTGTCCGAGACGACCTTGCCTTGGATGCTGGCGACGATGGCCTTGGTGTTCGCGATGGTGTTGGAGATCTCGGCGTACTTCAGGTGGGCGAGGTCGTACTTCTGGCCGAGGTACTGCACCTGGGCCGAGACGCGCTGGATCTGCGTGTAGAGTTCGGCGGCGCGCGCCTTTTCCTGGGCGACCGTCGAGGCGTTCGCGGACTGCGAGAGGATCGTCACCGCGCCCAAACTCACCGATGCCGCGACGAGCCCGGTGAGCAACCGTCGCGTGATTCGGGGCCCCTTCGCGACGCGTCGCGTCGATGTCTGCGCCAGGCGCCCGACGAAAGTCACGAGGGCAAGGCTACTGTCTGGCGGGCGTGCGATGTCTGGCGCGGCACTAAATTTGTCCTAAATCACCTGGTCATAGCGACTGAATTTTCACAAGTTCACTTTCGAAGGCCTCCAAGGGCGCTTCCTGAGCAACCTCGCGGCCCCGTTAGGCTGGGGGGATGAACGTGACCATGTTGCTCGCCGATTCCGCCCAAGTTGCCGAGGGCAAGCTCTACATCCTCGGTGGTGGTTGGTCGCTGAGTGGTCCCGAGCCGGTCCCCTCGGCCGTGGCGATCAAGGTGGAGGTCGACACCCACGAGTTCGACCGGATGCACCACTGGGAGTTGTTCCTCGAGGACGCCGACGGCCAGCTAGTGCAGTTCGAATCTCCCGACGGTCCTCAGACGATCGAGATCCGCGGTGATTTCTCGGCGAGTGCCCCCGACGGTGTTCCGGCGGGCACTCCGGTCGACGTGCCCATCGCGGTCAATCTGGGGCCCATCCCGCTGCGCGCGAACTCGCGCTTCACCTGGCGTCTGGTGATCGACGGCGAATCGTTGACCGGCGCGACGGCGTCGTTCACGACGCGACCCCTGCCCGACGTCCTCTAGTCGCGACACCGCCGTGTCCGGGGTCGACCGGGAGCCCGAATTCACTGCGTCGATCCCCGCCCTGCGTCGCGCCCTGGTGCGCGCTCGCGCCGCCCTGGGTCGCGACCTCCCCTGGATCGGACTCGACGACCCCTGGGCGGTCCTCGTCAGCGAGGTCATGCTCCAACAGACGTCGACCGCGCGGGTGGTGGGTCCCTGGCGCCGCTTCGTCGCGGCGTACCCGACGCCCGAATCGTGCGCGCGCGCACCGCTCGCTGACGTCCTACGACTCTGGCGGGGCCTCGGCTATCCCCGCCGGGCGAAGTCGCTGCACGACGCGGCGCGCGTCATGGTCGAGCGCCACGACGGAGAAGTCCCCTCGGCGTGCGAGGACCTGTTGGCTCTGCCGGGGGTCGGCCCCTACACCGCCCACGCCGTCGCGTCCTTCGCCTTCCACCAACGTGTGGCCGTGCTCGACACCAACGTCGGCCGGGTGCTGGCGCGCGCACTGGCGAATCGTCCCCTCCGTTCGCGCGAGGCCCAGGGGCTCGCCGACGCCCTGCTCCCACGCCGCGACGTCGCGGCCTTCAACCAGGCTCTCCTCGACCTGGGGGCGCAGTACTGCACCGCGACGCCGCGCTGCGACCACTGCCCCGTGCGACGTCACTGCCGCTGGCGCTGCGAGGGCGGGGACGACCCGGCGCCGCGCTCGGCCGCGGTGTCGCGGCCCCAAGCCCCCTTTCGAGGCTCCGATCGACAGGTCCGAGGGCGCATCATGGCGGCGCTCGGCGAGGGGCCGATGAGTCGGGCGAGCCTCGCGCGTCAACTGAGCGACGTCGAGGTGACGCGCCGCGACGCGCTGCTGGCCGAGCTCGTGCGTGACGGCCTGGTGGGCGAGGGGGGCGGGCGCGTGGCGCTGAGTGGGGAGGATCTCACGCGGTATTAAGGTCACCACGTGACATTCCTGGACGCGGCGCATTTCAAGGAGGTGCTGGGGCACTACGCCAGTGGCCTCGTCGTGGTGTCCTCGCTCCTCGAGAACGGCCCGGCGGGCTTCACCTGCCAGTCGTTCGGATCGCTCTCCCTCGAACCGCCCCTCGTCACCTTCGCGGCGAGTTCGTCGGGCAACTCGTGGGGTCTCGTGCGCCAGGCGGCCATGGTGGGCGTGAGTGTCCTCTCGTCGGACCAGGAGGAGGTCGCGCGCCGATTCGCGCGCTCGGGCGTCGACAAGTTCGACGGGGTGGCCTGGGAGCCGGGCCCCGACGGCTCACCCCTGCTGGTGGGCGCCCTGGCGCACATCGAGGGGCGCCTCATCTCGATCGTCACCCACGGTGACCACGACATCGCCGTGGTCGAGGTCACCTTCGCCGCCGCGGGTGAGGGACGACCCCTGATCTACTTCCGTCGCGCGTTCGGTGAACTGACGTAGGTCACGGGCACTGGCTACGCTGACTGGCGTGACGAGGAGTCGCGCCGGGCGCGAAGAGGAGGCGTCGTGTTGGTAGTCAAGATCGCCGGTGGCCTGGTCCTGGTCGCCCTGATCGTGGCGTTCCTCCTGCGGGGTCGGTCCTCGACCCCGCGCACGAGGACCAGGGGCGACGTCCGTCCGACGTTGCCGCCGTCGCCCTATAAGCCTTCACGGGGGTTTCGCCTCCTCGACGGGAGCGAGGTCGACGAGCCCCATCAGGTGCAACGACCACGCTTGGACCCCAACAAGGAGTTCGTCTTCAGTGATCCGACGGCCCTCTCGGCGGAGCCCGCGGCATCGCCCCACCTACGACACGACGAGCGATGGGCGCTCGATCGGTCGATGCGTCACGCGCCGCGTCCGGGCGCCCGCTCGCGACGTCGCCGCGCGGCGTGGTTGATCCTCCTCGCGGTCCTCATCGCGGCGCTGGTCGCGACGATGTTGATGAACCGGCACCCGCCCGCGCACCACGGCGCGCTCGCGGGCTATCTCGTGACGCCCAGCTCGTGGATGATGTAGGCGAGGATCTGCGCCTCGTCGCGCCACGCGTCGTAGCGGCCCGACGGCCCGCCGTGGCCGGCGCCCATCTCGGTCTTCAATAGCGCGACGTTGGCCGGGTTGGCGTCGCGCAGCTTGAGGACCCACTTGGCGGGCTCCCAGTAGCCGACGCGCGAATCGTTGAGACCGCCGGCGGCGAAGAGGTGCGGGTACTGGCGCGCCGTGTCGTCCTCGTTGCGGGCGAGGACGTTGTCGTAGGGGGAGTAGGACTTCATCGTGCGATACGCCTCGGCACTGTCGTCGGGGTTGCCCCACTCCTCCCACTCGCCCACGGTCAGGGGCAGCGAGTCGTCGAGCATGGTGGTGAGCGCGTCGACGAAGGGGACCTCGGCGACGACGCACCGGAACAGGTCGGGCGCTAGGTTCATCGCGGCACCCATCAGCAGCCCGCCCGCCGATCCGCCACGCGCCGCCAGTTGGCGCGGCGTCGTCCAGCCGTCCTTCACGAGGTGGCGCGCGACGCTCACGAAGTCGCTGAACGTCGTGGGCTTCTGGGCCAGTCGGCCCATCTCGTACCAGGAGCGACCCATCTCGCCACCGCCGCGGACGTGGGCGATGGCGAAGAGCACTCCGCGCTCGAGGAGGGAGAGCCGCAGCGAGGAGAAGGTGGGGTCGATGGAGATCTCGTAGCTCCCGTAGCCGTAGAGGACCAGTGGCACGGGGGTGCGCGCACTGATGTTCCCTTCGTCGTCGACGTCGACGACGTCGCGACGCGCGACCACCGACACCGGGATCTGGACCCCATCGCTCGCCTCGACCCAGAGTCGGCTCGTGACGTAGGCGTCGGCGTCGTAGCCACCGAGCACCCGCTGCTGCTTGAGGACCGTCATCTCCCCGGTGCGCACGTCCACGTCGGCGACCAGGCGCGGCGTGACCATCGAGGTGATGGTGACGCGCAGCGTCGCGGTGTCGAACATGGCGTTGGCCGAGAGCGCCACGGTGGTCGGGGGGTGTCCTCCGTCGACGAAGCGCGCCCGGGCGAGCAGGTCGGGGCCGAAGGGGTCCTCGCCATCGAGCAGTGGGGCGATGCGCACGGCGGCGCAGCCGTCGTGACGTTCCGAGATCGCGAGGAACGTGGAGAACGCGTCGACGCCGTCGAGGCGTTGGCCCGGCCGGTGCGCGATGAGCTCTCGCCACGTCGCCTCCGGCGCGTCGACACGTCGCACCAGGAGACGAAAGTCGGTCGCGTCCTCGTTGGTGACCTTCAGCCACCAGCGGTGTCCGTGGAGGTCGCGGAAGTGCTCGACGCCGTACTCGACGCCGTGACGGCGCGGCTCGACCACGGTGAGGTCCGCCGTCGGCGTCATCGCGTCGAGGTAGTACATCTCCGAGGTCGACGACGAGGACACCGACACCAGGACGACATCGTCGTCGCGGCTGCGCCCCACCGAGACGTTGTACTGCGCGTCGTCCTCCTGCAGGACCAGGACGTCGTGGTCGCTCGGGGTGCCGATCTCGTGGCGCCAGAGCTGCCAGGGGCGCATCGCCTCATCCACTCGGGTGTAGAAGAAGTGGCGACTGTCGCCCGCCCAGGCGAAGCCGTAGTAGACGTCCTCGAGGACGTCCTCGAGCGGCGCCTGGCCGGCCAGGGGGCGCACGCTCACCCGGTGGCGCTCGTCACCCTCGAAGTCGGTCCCCACCGCCACCCACGTGTCGTCGGGGCTGATCGCCAGCACGCCCACCGAGAGGAAGTCGTGGCCCTGGGCCTCGACGTTCTCGTCCAGGATCACCTGTTCGTCGGCGAGTTCGACGTCGGGGGAGATCTCCGGAGGGCTGTCCACGCCCGGCGTGACGCGCAGTCGGCAGCTGATCGGGTAGTTCAAGCCCTCGCGGGTGCGCTCGTAGTACCACCACTGCCCGCGACGCACGGGCACCGAGATGTCGGTCTCCTCGATGCGCGACTTGATCTCCTCGAAGAGCTCGGCCTCGAGGGGGGCGAGGTGGGCGAGTTCGCGCGCGAGGTAGGCGTTCTCGGCGCGCAGGTGCGCGAGCACGGCCTCGTCGTCGCGCTGGTTGAGCCAGTAGTACGGGTCGACGCGGGTGTCGCCGTGGCGGACGATTTCGTAGGGGCGCTGTGGTACTCGGGGGGCGGACGGCATGGTTCTACTCTGTCAGATGCCGAGAATTCTTACGGCAGGATCATCCCATGAGTTACTAACATGACCATAGGGTTAATCCCACGAAGGAGAGCCATGACCGTCGACAACCTGGATTTCAGTCGCTACCAGTTGGGCTGGTCCGACGAGCAGATCCCCGTCTTCAAGCCGAAGAAGGGCATCAACGAGGCCATCGTCCGCGAGATGTCCGGGATCAAGTCCGAGGAGTCGTGGATGCTCGACTTCCGGCTCAACGCCCTCAAGCGATTCGAGCGCAAGCCGATGCTCGAGTGGTTCGCCAATCGGATGCCCGACCTCGACTTCGACGACATCTACTACTACATCAAGCCCACGGAGAACCGCGTCGAACGGTGGGAGGACCTGCCCGACGCCATCAAGAACACCTACGAACGACTCGGCATCCCCGAGGCCGAGCGCAAGTACCTCGCTGGCGTGACCGCGCAGTACGAGTCCGAGGTGGTCTTTCACCGCAACCGAGAGGACCTCGAGCGCCTCGGCGTCTTGTTCTGTGACATGGACACCGCGGTGCGCGAGTACCCCGAATTGGTGCGCAAGTACTTCGGCACGGTGATACCCCCCAACGACAACAAGTTCGCCGCGCTCAACTCCGCGGTGTGGAGCGGGGGCTCGTTCATCTACGTGCCCCCCGGGGTCACGGTGGACCAGCCGCTGCAGGCGTACTTTCGCATCAACACCGAGAACATGGGCCAGTTCGAGCGCACCTTGATCATCGCCGACGAGGGGAGCCAGGTCCACTACGTCGAGGGTTGCTCGGCGCCGGTCTACTCGACGGACTCCCTGCACTCCGCCGTGGTCGAGCTCGTCGCCCTCAAGGGCTCGCGCATCACCTACACGACGATCCAGAACTGGTCGAACAACGTCTACAACCTCGTCACCAAGCGCGCGCGCGCCGAGGAGGAGGCCCACGTCGAATGGATCGACGGCAACATCGGCTCGCGCCTGACGATGAAGTATCCGAGCGTGTACCTGATGGGTCCCAAGGCCTCGGGCGAGGTGCTGTCCGTGGCCTACGCCGGGCCGGGGCAGATCCAAGACGCCGGCGCCAAGATGGTGCACTGCGCCCCGGAGACCACGTCGACGATCATCTCCAAGTCCATCTCGAAGGACGGCGGGCAGACGACCTATCGCGGTCTGGTGAAGGTCGAGGAAGGGGCGACGGGCGCCAAGGCCTTCGTGCGCTGCGACGCCCTGCTGCTCGACGAGCAGTCGATCTCCGAGACCAAGCCCTACATGGAGGTGGGCGAGCAGGACGCCTCCATCGGTCACGAGGCCACCGTGTCGAAGATCGGTGACGACCAGTTGTTCTACCTCATGAGTCGCGGTCTCACCGAGACCCAGTCCATGGGCATGATCGTCAACGGCTTCATCGAGCCCGTGACGCGCACCCTGCCGATGGAGTACGCCGTGGAGTGGTCACGACTGATCGAACTGCAGATGGAGGGTTCGATCGGTTAGGACCTTCGTCGCGGGCGCCGCGGCCGGTCCTCGCCTCGGGCGTGACACAATGGAGCCAACATGGGAATGCGTGAGGAATGCAAGCACTTCCAGAGTCGTACCTACGCCTCTGGCGAGGTGGCGCGTTTCTGCGTCCTCGGCAACGCACCTGATCAGCCCTGGAGTTGTCCGGAGAACTGTCTCACCTACGAACGCCGTCTCGCTGACGTGGGTTGGTCACACGGTTCACTGGCGCGCCGACCCAACGTCGAGGAGCCCCCGGCCACCGACGTGCCCCTCGAGGAGCGTCGCGACATTCTCAACGCGGCCAGCGAGATCATCGACGCCGTCGCGCCCGAGCTCTTCGAGGAGCGTCGACGGGTCTTGGAGGAGATGGAGAGGAAGCAGCGGCGCGGGTGGAGATTCTGGCGACGCTGATCGTGTGAGGCGGCCGCTCACCATCGGTCGCTGCGGCCCATTACACTCTCCTAGCCCCCCGTTATGACCACCTTCACCGACTCCGCACAGTTGCACCTGGACGCTCTCGCGAGCGCGGACGCTCGAAGAGGGGCGTGGGACGCCTTCGCGACGCTGGGCCTGCCCACCACCGCCGACGAGGTCTGGCGCTACGCGCCGCTCGGGGAGTTCGATCTCGAGAGCTTCACGCTGGTCTCGTCACGCGCGACCCCCACGCTCAGCCCCCTGGCTCAGGCGCTCGGCGAGCGCGCGGGTCTGGTCGTGCGTCTCGTCGACGGGTACCTCTCCTCGGTCGAGGGCGACCTCGCGGGGGTCGGCGTGGACTCGGTCGAGTCCGGCTGGTCGGGCAACTACGACTCGGACGCCTTCTCCCTACTCAACTGCGCGCTCGCGCCCGCCACCGTCGTGGTGCGCGTGGCCGAGAACGTCAGCGTCGCCGCACCGATCGTGATCGTCCACACCGTGACCTCGGGCGCGGTGTTCCCCCAGGTGAGGATCTCGCTGGGTCGATCGTCGCGGGCGTCGGTCGTCGACTACGTCGACGGCGGGCGCGACGCACTCGTGGTCCCCTTGAGCGAGTACGAGCTCGCCGAGAACTCCTCGCTGGAGTTGAGCACGTATCAGCGACTCGACACGAGCGCGTGGCACTTCGCGCGTTCGACCGCCTACCTCGGGCGCGACGCGCGTCTACGCCAGTCGGTCATCTCGATCGGCGGACACTACAACCGTTCGCGCAACGACGCCGAGTTCCTCGCGCCGGGAGGCGAGAACGAGCTGCGCACCACGTTCCTGGGTTCCCAGGACCAGGTGCACGACTTTCGCACCCGCCAGTTCCACCACGCGGGCCGCACGCGTTCGACCCTGCTGTCCAAGGGCGCCGTCGCCGATCACTCGCGCTCGGTCTACACCGGCCTCATCGAGATCGACAAGGGGGCCAAGCGCACCGACGCGCGCCAGACCAATCACAACCTGCTGCTCTCGCCGCACGCGCACGCCGACAGCGTGCCCAACCTGGAGATCCGCGAGAACGACGTGATGTGCGCGCACGCCTCGAGCGTCGGTCCCCTCGACGAGCTCCAGCGGTGGTACCTCGAGTCGCGCGGGGTGGCGCGCGACGACGCCGAGCGTCTGATGATCCAGGGATTCTTCTACGAGATGCTCGCGACGTTGCCGGGCGACCTCGCCGACGTCGTCGAACGCGATCTGGGCGAGGTCCTCGGGCAAGTGCGGATCGTGACGCCGTGACGACCATCGACATCGGCACCCTCGAGGACTACGTCCACGGTCAGGCCGCGCAGGTCCGCAGAGACGGGCGCGTCCTGGTCGTGGTGCGCATCGAGGACGACGTCTACGTGCTCGACGACCGTTGCAGCCACGAGGACTTCTCACTGGCCGAGGGTGAGGTGGACGTGGCGACCTGCGAGATCGAGTGCGCCCGACACGGGGCGATGTTCCAGCTCAAGGACGGCGAACCCACGTCGCTCCCCGCGACTCGGGCGGTGGCCCACTACGACGTGGTGCGCGAGGCCGGTCGACTACTGGTGGTGGTGAGTTGAGCGTTCTCTCCATTTCCAACCTCCACGTCGACGTGGCGGGCAAGCAGGTCCTCAAGGGCTTCGACCTGACCATGTCCTCTGGTGAGGTGCACGTCATCATGGGTCCCAACGGATCGGGGAAGTCGACCCTGGCGCACGCACTCGCCGGTCACCCCGGTTATCAGGTGCGAGAGGGTTCGGTGCGGATCGACGGCGTCGAACTCCTCGATCTGTCGCCGACCGAGCGGGCCCGACACGGGTTGTTCCTCGCCCTGCAGCACCCGATGGAGGTGCCCGGCGTGCGCCCGCTCGACATGCTCGCCGCCGCGGGCGCCTCGCGCGAGGACCTCATGGGGCGGATGCGCGAGGAGGCGCGTCGGGTCGAACTGCGCCCCGAGGTCCTCGAGCGTTTCCTCAACGTCGACCTGTCCGGGGGTGAGCGCAAGCGCGCCGAGATGGTGCAGCTGTCGATCCTGCGGCCGAAATTCGCCATGCTCGACGAGATCGACTCGGGACTCGACGTCGACGCCCTGGGCGCGGTCGCGCGCCGCCTGCGCGAGGCCACCGAGGAATGGGAGTGCGGGGTGCTCGCCATCACCCACTTCCGCCGGCTCCTGCACGAGCTCACGCCGACCATGATCCACGTCGTCAGTGCTGGTCGGGTCGTGGCGACCGGTGGGCCCGAACTCGCCGAGCGACTCGAGAGGGACGGTTACGAGCCCTTTCGAGTTGAGTCAAGGTAAATTCAATTCTTACAATTCGCTGGTAAAGTCGTCCAATGCCCTCAGGAACCCCTGACGACGCACGGGGTGGCGCGCGTCGCGCCTCGCACTCGCAAGGTCTGGCCAACGCCCACCGACTCGCGGCGCTCGGCGAGGCCATCGACGAGAAGGCGGGCGTCAAGCACAAGAAGCGCTTGCCGAAGGAGGCGCGCACCGGTTGGCGTCGCCACAAGGGGTGGTGGATCTCGGGCGTGAGCGTGGTGGCCGTGATCGCGCTGATCCTCGGTGGCGGCTACCTCTACGCCAACTGGCGATTCAGTCAGATCCCCAAGCTCAACGTCGTCGGGGAAGTGGCCCGCGTGGGTAACCAACCCTTCAATATCCTCGAGATCGGATCGGACTCGCGCGCCGGTCTCTCGGGCTACGTGGCGGCCCAGACGGGTGCGTCGACCGGTCAGGCGGCCGGACAGCGTAGCGACGTGGTGAAGATCATGCACGTCGACCCGGCCAAGGGGACCATCACGGTGCTGTCGATCCCGCGCGACACGGTGACGACGCTGCTCGCCAATCAGAACCTCTACGGCAAGTTCAATCGTCTCAACGTGAACTTCGGGACGGGCCCGTCCCTGCTGGCCCAGACGATCACCGCCAACTTCGGCATCCCCATCGCCCACACCGTGGTCGTGAGCTTCGCCGGCATCATCAACGCCGCGAACGCGATCGGCGGCGTCTACATGAACTTCCCCTATCCCGCCAAGGACGCCTACTCGGCGCTCAACATCCCCCACGCGGGGTGTCAGTTGGTGACGAACTTCCAGGCCCTCGCCCTGGTACGCAGCCGACACTACGAGTGGTACCAGAACGGCGTGTGGCGCTTCGACGTGACGAGTGACTACGGCCGCATCTACCGACAGAACGAGTTCATCAAGGGGATGATCGCACGGGCCAAGCGGCTCTACAACCCCTTCACCATCAACACCTTCCTCTCGAAGTTGCCTGCGGGCATCGCCCTCGACAGTCACTTCTCATTGGGGGAGTTGATCGGCCTGGCCATCAAGTTCCACAGCATCGACCCCGCTAACCTCGTGACCTACACCCTTCCCACCGCCCCCGGCAGCTACGGGAACCTCGGCAGCATTCTCTTCGTGCAGGAGCCGGCGATGCAGCAGACCCTCTACAGGATCTTCGGCAACCAGTTGATCAAGCCGACCAGCCCGCCGCCGGTGGACTCCGCGGGTGACACGCCGACGTGGACGATATCGACCCCGGTCAAGACCTCGTCGGTACTGATCCCGACGAAGGGCTCCCCGTTCCTGGTCAATTTGGCCGCCTCGACGGGCACGGCGCCGACCACGACGACCACGGTGCCGCCCGAGGGGGACCAGTACTTCGACCCGTATCCCTGCACGCCCAAGTGAGTGAGACGCCGCATCGATCGACGCGGTACTTCGTCAAGAGCGGTGCGGCGAGAGCGGATGTTCTGGCGCGACGATCACGGTGGCGAGGGCCGTTGTGAGAGGAACGTCACGAAGTAGTCGCGCCTCGGCTCCGCGGAGTAGTCGAGGCGCGTCAGACGCTTGAGGTGAAGCTGGCCGGTGGGTCCTGTCCTCGTGGGGGCGGCGAAGAGGGTCGGGCGTTCTTCTATCGCCTATTCAGTCCAACACGCACGTCGAAAGGAATCGGAGGAGATCGGTGGCATCGTCCCTTGAAAAGAGGACGTCGAGGGCTTCGTTGAACTCAAGCTTCCGGGCGAAGGGAACGCTCACGACCTCGAAACCAGACGACATCAATTCACCGGTCATCATGAGTCGCGCCGTTCTCTTGTTGCCATCGAAGTAGAACTGCCTCCTGACTGCTGACGCGAAATAGATCAACGCCCTCTGGCGCGGATCGTCCATTGAACTGAGATACGAGATGAGGTGGTTGAAGTGCTCGCGCAGTAATTCGCCGCCCTCGCCGTGCGGAGTCCCGTCCACCACACCACCACTCGCCAAGTGAACCGTGCCACCTCCGGTGACCTCGCGCTCCCCACGAAACGAGCCAGCCTCGATGGCCTCGTGGCGAACCAGCAAGGCGTGCAACTCATCGGAGACCGGCTTTGACAGAGCAAACTCGCCTGCGCCCACCATTTCATCCAAGCGACCGTATGCCTCGCTCAACGCCAGAATCTGCTGCGCCTCATCGAGTCGTCTTCCACCCACCGTCACGCCCTCGAGGAGTGTCTTCACCTCTGGCAAAGTGAAGTGGTTACCCTCCAGAGCGGCAGTATTCCAAATCAACTCCGGCAAGTGGCGCCTAAATCGGAAGCGGATCCGTTCAATGTCACTGGGGCGTATCCTCCCGACGTCAAAGAGAGACCACGAGACACCAGTGTCCTTCAGCTGTTGCGCTACGACGGACTCGTCAGGGATCAAACGCGACTCAGTACTCGAATCGCGGCTACCCGCGCGCGAGCGCTTCGCGTACTGGTCTGCACTTCGTGCCCATTTTGGATTCTTCACCACGTCATCGCCTCCTCGCGAGCGTCTTTCGCCACGTCTCCACCCAGTGAAAGGCAGTCGATGATGATTTGAATCGGAGCGGCGTAGCGAGTGAGCCCCCTCGTGAAGGAGCCCGCGAACAGTTCCGGTTCGCCCCGTACCACCGCCAGGGTGGTGCGGTCGATCCGATCCGTCGTGCGTACGGCACTCGCCGCCAGGAGTTGCGAGACCGAGCGCGGGTCGTCGCACCACAAGATGGTGATTGCGGGCGTGGGCTCCCCAGTATCCGAGAGGTACAACCCTGCCGCACCCGAGAGCGCCCAACGCCCGCCGCTGGCGTCGCCAGCCGAGGCGACAGTTCCAACGGTCATCGTCCCAGTGCACCACGTCGCACCATCACGGTGTAGCGGCGCCGACGCGCGGGCCGCGGCGCTCACAATCTCAACGGGATTATCACCCTCCGCCAGCCGGGTCAATCGAGGCTCCCAGTCGGCGATGTCGTTCTTGGCAACGACGTACCCTTCCTCAAACATCGATCGGGCAGTTGCCGCAGCGCGCCAGTCACTCAATATCCCCGAAGTGAGCGAGAGGTCCACTCCACATCCGATGGCGATCTCGCGCAGTGTCCCAATCGAAGGATCGACTTGATCTGTGAGGATCCTATGTAGCGTTGACGCAGAAACCCCCGCCCGACGCGCCGCGATTGACGCGTTGATGCCCGCGCGATCGATCCACTCGCGCACGAGTTCGCTGGTCATATATTCCATATATGGAATATTATCATTTTCTTTCCGTATATGGAAGACTCGACTGGATAGGTGGCTGGTGCCAGGCACGGCTGACGAATCTCGGAGACCCGAGTGGAGGATCCATGACTCTTCTCAAGTGTGTGATGGCGAATCGGACCGCCGCGTCGCGCGCGCCTCCGTGAACTGATCCGGTCGCCTTGGACGACTCATCGGGGTCCACGCCAGGAGCGGTCGCGCGTGACGAGCGTCGAGAACAACGAGTTCTAGTGGGCGCTGGTCGTCACGTTGACGTGAGGGTCGGCCGCCGTCATCAACGAACCCTTCACGTACGAGACGCTTCTACGTTCTTCAGGGACCCACTCGGTGCGATGATCACGAGGCGTCTCCCGTCGGCGAATGGCCGAAACCAACACGAGGTTCGGGGCGCGGTGGGGTGGGGCGGGCTAGTGGACGTCGTCTTCAGACTCGTCGAGTGCCTGGGTGAGTGTGTTCCAAGCGAGCGTCGCGCACTTGATGCGCACCGGGAACTTCACCACTCCCGCCAACGCCGCCAGCTCGCCGAGGCGCCGTAGGTCACCGTCAGCGTTCGCCTCGACGGACTCGCGCTCTCGCGCGCTGTCGTCGAGTTGGGATTCGTGAACGGTCATCAGACGCTTGAAGGACTCGATGGTCCCGCGCACCTGTTCGACCGACTTGCCCTTGACCGCGCTGCTCATCAGTGAGGACGACGCCTGGGAGATCGAGCAACCGTGGCCGGTCAGCTTGATGTCCGTGACGACCCCGTCCTCCACTAACACGTGCACGACGATCTCGTCGCCGCAGAGCGGATTGAATCCCTCGACGCGGGTGGCGGGCGGACCCAACTCGCCGCGATTGCGCGGAGAGCGGTAGTGGTCGAGGATGATCTCGCGGTAGAGGTCGTCGAGATTGGCCACGATCAACCGAACATCGTCACGGCGTGCGCGAGTGCCTCGAGGAGGACGTCGGTGTCACTCACGAGGGAGTAGGGGCCGAAGGAGGCGCGCGCGGTCGCGGCCAGGCCGAATCGCTTCATCAGGGGCTTGGCGCAGTGGTGCCCGGGCCGCACGCAGACGCCGAACTGGTCGAGCACCTGGGCCACGTCGTGCGGGTGCACTCCCTCGACGTCGAGGGAGATGACCCCGCCGCGGCCCTGCGTGTCGGAGGGACCGATGACGCGTACGCGACCGTTGAACTCCAGGGCCAAACGTGTCAGGGCGTCGCCGGTGAGCTCCTTCTCGTAGGCGGCGATGTTGTCCATCCCCAGGCCTTCGAGGTAGGTGATCGCCGCGGTCAACCCCGCCGTCTCGGCGATGGGCGGCGTGCCGGCCTCGAAGCGCGAGGGGCCCGTCGCCGCGCTGTAGCCGTCCACGCTGACGTCCTTGATCATCCCGCCGCCACCCAGGAAGGGGGGCATCGTCGAGAGGATGTCCTCGCGCGCCCAGAGGACCCCGAGGCCCGTCGGGCCGAGCATCTTGTGCGCCGAGAAGGCGAGGAAGTCCACGTCGAGCGCCACCAGGTCGGTCGACGAGTGCGCCACGGACTGTGCGCCGTCGACCGCGATGAGCGCGCCGTGGGCGTGGGCCACCTCGGCGAGTTCGCGAATCGGGTTGATGGTCCCGAGCACGTTGGACATCGCGGTGACCGACACCAACTTCACGCCGCGCATCAACTCCTCGATCCGCGTCACGTCGAGGCGGAAGTCGTCGCCGACGGGGATGAAGCGGACCTCGATGCCGTGCGAGTCGCGCAGTTGGAACCAGGGCACGATGTTGGCGTGGTGCTCCATCTCGCTCACCAGCACCACGTCGCCCGCGGAGAGCGACGCGGCTCCCCAGGAGCGCGCCAGCAGGTTGAACGCCTCGGTCGCGTTCTTGGTGAAGACGATCTCCTGCGAGCCGCCCGGAGCGTTCAAGAACCGCGCGGTGCGCTCACGCGCCCCCTCGTAGACGCTGGTCGCCTCGTTGGCGGTCTGGTAGACCCCGCGGTGCACGTTGGCGTGGTGGTGCTGGTAGTAGCGATCCATCGCCTCGATCACCGATCGCGGGGTCAGCGACGACGCGCCCGAGTCGAGGTACGTGATGGGCCGGTCGTTGATGACGCGGTGCATCAGGGGGATGTCTGCGCGGACACGAACCGGGTCGAAGCTGGTCACGAAGAGACCGGACGCAACTCGTCGTAGCCGCGCTCCTCGATGGCCTGGGCCAGGGTCGCGTCCCCCGAGGTCTCGATGCGCCCGTCGATCAGCACGTGCACGCGGTCCGGCTCGATCTCCTCGAGCAGTTTCACGTAGTGCGTGACGACGAGGACGCCCATCTCGGGGTGCTCGTCGCGCACGGTGCGCACCCCGCGGGCCACGATGCGCAGGGCGTCGATGTCGAGTCCCGAGTCGGTCTCGTCGAGCAGCGCGAGGGCGGGGGCGAGCAGCGCCATCTGCAGGACCTCGTTGCGCTTGCGCTCGCCGCCGGAGAATCCCTCGTTGAGGTGGCGTTCGGCGAAGGCGGGGTCCATCCCCAGTCGGTCCATCCACTCCATCAGGTCGAGGCGCACCTCGAGGATGCTCAGCTCGTCGAGGCCCTTGCGCGCGGCGATGGCCTGGCGCAGGAACTGCACCACCGAGACGCCGCTGATGGCCTCGGGGTACTGGAAGGCCAGGAAGACGCCGGCGCGCGCGCGCTCGTCGGGCGTCCAACTGGAGATGTCGTGACCCTGGAACATCAGCGATCCGCCGGTGATGACGTAGCCGGGGTGGCCCATGATGACGTTCGCGAGGGTCGACTTGCCCGCGCCGTTGGGGCCCATGAGGGCGTGCACCTCGCCGGTCCCGACCACGAGGTCCACCCCGCGCAGGATGTCGACGCCGTCGGCTCGCGCGTGGAGGTCTCTCAGTTCTAGCAAGGGCGTGGTCACGCGGGACAGCCTACCGGGAGCCCCGATATCCGTTACCTATCGGCCACCTCTCTTGCGCCCATCGGTCTCCTACCACCCTCGGGCGACCCATTCGTCGAGGTGCGGCCGTTCCACGCCGAGGGTGGTGGCGGCGCCGTGCCCGGGCCAGACGATCGTGTCGGCCCCGTAGGGGCGAAAGAGTCGCTCCTCGATGCTGGTGATGATCGTGGGGAAGTCGCCGCCCTCGAAGGAGGTGGCCCCGGGGCCGCCGGGGAACAGGGTGTCACCGCTGAAGAGGACCGGGGTCCCCTCGAGCGCGAAGCAGATCGAGCCCGGGGTGTGTCCCGGCGTGTGAATGGTGCGCAGGCGAAGATCGCCCACCGCCACGACGACGTCGTCGTCGAGCAGGTGGTCATAACTCGGCAGCATCGCGGCGTCCTCGGTGCGCACCCATACGTCGATGCCCGCGGCGCGGACCTCCTCAACGGCGCCGATGTGGTCCCAGTGGCCGTGCGTCTCGAGCACGCTGCGCACCCCGAGCGCGCGCACCGCTTCTAGGAGCCTCTCGTGCTCGTTGGCGGCGTCGAGGAGGGTCGCCTCGCCGGTCCGGCGCCACCGCACCACGTAGACGTTGTTCTCGAGGGGGCCGACGACGAGGCGATGGACCTCGACGGCGGCACTGGACCACACCAGGGCGACGCTCTGCACGAGCCGAGTCTGTCACGATTCGCTCCCGCGACGACGCCGACGCCGCGACGGGCCCTGTCCTACGATGGGACCCGATCATGATCGAACACGAGCAACTCACCAGCGGCTCCTCCGTGCTCGACCTGCGGGTGGCGCACTCGGAGAGCCGACCCCTGGCCAACCACATCCTCATCCTGGTGCACGGCCTGCCCCGCGCCATGGGCATGGGTCGCCAGGCGGCCGGTCTGCTCCCGGAACTCGCCGAGCACCTCTCGAACGAATCGGGTTGGCTGGTCGCGACGGGCACCCTCTCGGGGGTGGGGTCGAGCACCGGCACCTTCTCGGCGTCGAAATGGAAGTCCGACCTGCGCGTCATCATCGAGCGCGTCGCCGAGGGCGAGCCGCGGATCTCACTCGCGGGCTTCGGCTTCGGGGGTTCCTTGGCGCTCAACATCGCCGCCGGCGACGAGCGGATCCGCGGCGTCGCCACCTTCGCCTCGCCGGCCGACCTCGACGCGTGGTGCGGCGACGCCGAGGACTTCCATCGATCGGTGCAGGTGGCCGGCGTCGTGGGTGACCCGGGGGAGCTGCTCGGTCCCGCCGCGCTGCGCGAGGACGCGATGAGCGTCGACCCGGTGGGCTCCATCGCGAGGATCCCGCCACGGCGCCTGCTCATCGGGCACGGCTCGGACGACATGGAGGTCCCCGTCGGCGACGCGCGCCTGCTCCTCAACGGTGCCGACGGGCGCGCGGAACTTCGCATCATCCAGGGCGCGGGTCACCAGCTACGCGCCGACCCCCGGATGGTGGCGACGCTACTGGGGTGGCTGGACCGCCACCGCTAGACGCGCGGACTCCAGGGCGTCGCGCAGATCGCGCGCCGCGCGCTCGGGATCGCTCGACTCACTCAGGTGGCGTACGACCACGAAGTGGCGTAGACCCGCCGCCACCAGCGCGGCCACGTTGCGGTCGTTCACCCCACCGGTGACGAAGACCGGCCGGTCGCTGCGCGCCTGGGCCCGAATCGCGTAGTCGACCCCCGTCCCCGGGCGACCCAGTTTGGTGGGGGTGGGCACGATGGGTCCGGCACTGAGGTAGGTGACGTCGTCGCCGAGTCCGCGGTCGAACTCCTCGTCGCGGTGCGTCGAGAGGCCGACGATGGCCTCGGGGCCCATCAGTCGACGACAGTGCGCGACCGTCGCGTCGCCCTGGCCCACGTGCACGCCGTCCGCCCCGACCTTCACGGCCAACTCGGGGGAGTCGTTCATGAGGAAGGGGACATCGAAATCGTGACAGATCCGCAGCATCGTTCGCGCGCTCTTCTCGCGCACGTCGTCGGGCGCGGTCTTCTCGCGCAGTTGCACCACGTCCACGCCCCCGCGTAAGACCGCGGGGAGGAAGCGGTCCATGTCCTCGCGAACGCCGATGCACAGGTACAGCGAGCGAGACGACAGGTCGAACACCCGTATCACCCTACCGGGGAGGGACCGCGCATCCGTTCTCTCGGTGATCGGTGGGGCAGAATGGTGGGATGCAGATCCCCGCCAAGGCCGAGTACGCGATTCGCGCGCTACTCACACTGGCCGCGAGCTCGACCTCGCTCAGCGCCGAGCACCTGGCCCAGGAGCAGGAACTGCCCTCGAAGTTCCTCGGGGCCATCATGTCGGACCTGCGCCGCGGCGGACTGGTCACGAGCCAGCGCGGCCCCGAGGGCGGTTTTCGCCTCGCTCGCGACGCCGACGAGATCATGATCGCCGACATCCTGCGCGTCGTCTCGGGACCGATGGCCGGGGTGCGCGGCATGCGCCCCGAGACCCTGCAGTACGAGGGGGAGGCGACGCACCTGCGCGACGTGTGGGTCGCGGTGCGCGCGGCCCTGCGCGAGGTGCTCGAGCACGTGACCCTGGGCCAGGTGCTGCGCGGCGACCTGCCGGTGGCGGTGACGCGCTTCACCCACGACCCCGACGCGTGGATCACCCGTCACCCGTGATCCGCATCCACACCGACGGATCGTGCCGCGGCAACCCCGGACCCGGCGGTTGGGCGTGGGCCGCGGGGCGTGACGCCTACGCCAGCGGGGCCGACGCGCGCACGACGAACCAGCGCATGGAGGTCCTCGCGGTGATCGAGGCCCTGCGCGCCAACCCACTGGGACCCGTCGAGATCGTGAGTGACTCGACCTACGTCGTGAAATGTTTTCACGATTCCTGGCACGTCGGCTGGTTGCGGCGGGGCTGGAAGAACTCCCAGGGCCAACCCGTCGCCAATCGCGACCTCTGGGAGCAGTTGATCCCCCTGGCCCTCGAGGCCGGGCGCGACGTGCGATTCTCGTGGGTGAAGGGTCACTCGGGCGATCCGATGAACGATTTCGTCGACGCCCTCGCCACCGAGGCCGCCGACCTCCAGCGGGGTCGCTCCAGCCGCGACTGAGGGTTTTTCCCGTCGCGGGGAATCATTAGGATTGCGCGGGGGACATTACCGACTCTTTGAAGGGAAACGCCGTGGCTAACGAGGTCCAGAAGTTCGATGTCGTGATTGTCGGAGGAGGACCCGGTGGATACGCCGCCGCGCTCTACGGAGCCGCCGCGGGACTCAACATCGCCCTGATCGAGCGCGACAAGGTGGGCGGGACCTGCCTGCACCGCGGATGCGTGCCCGCCAAGGAGTTCCTCGAGACCGCCCACGTGCGTCGCACGCTCGAGCACTCGGGCGCCTTCGGCATCAGCGCCACGGGCGTCACGGTCGACTTCGCCGTCTCGCAGTCGCGCAAGAACGAGATCGTCGATCGCCTCCACAAGGGCCTGTCGGGACTCTTGAAGGGCCGCAAGGTCACGATCTTCGAGGGCACGGGACGTCTCGACGCCAATCAGACCGTGACGGTCGTGGACGGCGCCGACGCGGGCGTCGTGGCCGTCGGCACCCACGTCATCCTCGCCGCGGGCTCGGTGCCGCGGACGCTGCCGGGCTTCGAGGTGGACGGCAAGTTCGTCCTCACCTCCGACGAGTTCCTCAACCTGACGTCCCTGCCGGCCAGCGCCGCCGTCATCGGCGGCGGGGCGATCGGCTGTGAGTTCGCGTCGATGCTGGCCGACATGGGCACCAAGGTCACCATCCTCGAAGGTCTGCCCTCGATCCTCGCGGGCTGCGACGCCGAGGTGGCCACGGTGGTCCAGCGCGCCTTCAAGAAGCGCGGCATCGAGGTCCAGACCGGCGTCAGCGTCACCGGGCACACGCCGTCGAAGAAGAGCACCGCGATCCACATGGACGGCGCGGAGGACCTCAACGTCGAGATGGTCGTCGTCTCGGTCGGGCGCAGCCCGCGGACCCAGGGCCTCCTGGGCGAGGGCACGGACGTCGAGATCAACGACCGCGGCTTCGTGGTGGCCGATGGCTACATGCGTACGGCCAACCCCCAGGTCTTCGCCCTGGGTGACGTGGTGGCCGGCACGCCCCAATTGGCCCACGTGGCCTTCGCCGAGGCGGTGGTGGTCATCAAGACGATCATCGGCGAGGCGGTGGTGCCGGTCGACTACGACCGCGTGCCCTGGGCCATCTACTCCAACCCCGAGGTCGCCTTCTGCGGACTCACCGAGGCCGGCGCGAAGGAGCGTGGCTTCGACGTGGTGGTGAAGAAGGACCCCTTCGGCGGCAACAGCCGCGCCCAGATCATCGGCGACACCGACGGCGTGGTGAAGATCATCGCCGAGAAGCGCGCGGACGGCACCGCGGGGCAGATCCTGGGCGTGCACATGGCCGGCCCCTGGGTCACCGAACAGCTCGGCGCGGGCTACTACGCCGTCAACTGGGAGGCGACGGCCGAGGAGGCCGCGGCCCTGATCCAACCGCACCCGTCGCTCTCGGAGACCTTCGGTGAGACCCTGCTCGCCCTGGCCGGTCGGGGCATCCACGTTGGCTGACGTCACGCTCCCGTCACTCGGTGAGTCGGTCACCGAAGGAATCATCACGCAATGGTTCAAGAAGGTGGGCGACGTCGTCGCGCGCGACGAGCCGCTCTTCGAGGTCTCGACCGACAAGGTGGACTCCGAGATGCCCTCGCCGGCGGCGGGCGTGCTCACCCAGATCCTGGCCGAGGAGGGGGACACGGTCCAGACGGGCGCGCGGGTCGCGGTGATCGACGAGAGCGCCTCGGCGTCCACGTCGACCAGCCCGGACGCGGCACCGTCCACGTCGCCGTCCACGTCGCCGTCCCCGGTCGCGAGCCCCGCCACGGACACCCCGGCGGCCCCGCGCGCGTCGGGTGCTCGCGGAACTGCGGACGCCTCGGGCGTCCTGCTCTCACCGGTCGTACGGCGGATCCTGCTCGACGGGGGCGTCGAACCCTCGACGCTCGTCGGCACCGGGGCCGGGGGCGTCATCACGCGTCGCGACGCCGAGCGGGCGGTGGCCCTGGGCCCCACCGAGGAGGTCGTCGTGGCGCTCTCGCACGGACAGCGCCGCATGGGTCAGCACATGAGCGTCTCGGTCCTCACCGCACCCCACGGCTTCGTCGCCGTCGAGGTGGACGCGAGGGTCTTCGACGACCTCGACGCCGTCGATCGGCAGAGTGCCGACGGTTTGGCGATCTCCGACGAGTCGGTGGTCACCGTCGCGGCGGTACGCGCGCTGGCGGAGTTCGAGTTCCTCAACGCCACCTTCGCCGACGATTCGCTGACGCTGCACCGCACGATCTCGGTCGGCCTCACCCGCCACGTCGCCGACGGCGCGATGCTGGTCCCCGTCGTGCACGCCGCCGCGGGGCTCACGCTGCGCGCCCTGGTGCGGCGCACTGCCGAGCTCGACGAGCGCCTCGCGTCGCGCCAGCTCAGCGCCGACGACCTCATGGGCGGGACCTTCACCGTGGTGGCCGCGCCGAGCGAGCACACGCTCGTCAGTGCGCCGATCATCATCCAACCCCAAGTGGCGGTCCTGAGCATCGGCGCAGTGCGTCGCGTCCCGGTCGTGCAGAGCGTGAACGGCGTCCACGGCGTCGAGGTCGGACGTCGAGTGGTCCTGGGCCTGTCCTTCGACCACCGGGTCTGTGACGCCACGCTCGCCGCGCGCTACCTCGAGCGCGTGGGCGAGCTGCTGGGCGGGCTCGACGTGGCCAGCGAGCGATAATGCTGCGGCGACGTCACCTGGGTCGCGTGAGCTTCGCCGAAGCCGACGCCCTACAACGCGCGCTGTTCGAGTCCGGCGAGGACTACGTCCTGCTCTTCGAGCACCCGCCGACCTACACGCGCGGCATCCGTGCCCAGGAGGACCACTTCCTCGTCGCGGCGGAGTCGTTGGACGCCGACGTCGTCACCACCGACCGGGGGGGAGACGTCACCTATCACGCGCCCGGACAGGCCGTGGGGTGGGCCATCGTGACGGTCCGCGACGATCCGGCGGCGGGACGCCTGCACGTCAGCGCCCTCGAGGACGCGGTCATCGCCACCGTGCGGTCCTTCGACCCCGAGGGGCGCCTCGGGGTGGTGGGTCGACTCGACGGTTATCCCGGGGTGTGGGCGCGCCTGGACTCTCGGCCCCACAAGATCGCCGCGGTGGGCGTGCGCACCAAGCGCAATCGTCGCGGCGAACGGCGCACGCTGCACGGGGTGGCGCTCAACGTCGACGTCGACCTCGCGGGATTCGCGGCCATCGTCCCCTGCGGCATCGCGGACAAGCCCGTCGGCTCCATGCGTTCGCTCGGCCTCGAGGTCACCGAGGCCGAGGTCGAGGAGCGCTTGGGGAGCGAACTGGCGGCGCGCCTGGGCGGCGAGGAACGCGTCGCGCGCGTGGACCGCTCGGCGTCGAGCACGTCCGAAGAACGCCCCCTGATCCGACGCCTGCGCAAGGCGGGCGTCAACCCCGACGACGCGGTGTCGATCAGCGCGCGCAAGCCCGAGTGGTTGCGCATCGAGGCCCACATGGGACCCGAGTACCAGTCGCTGCGCACCCTGACCGAGGACCTGCGCCTGGTCACGGTGTGCGAGGAGGCCGGCTGCCCCAACATCTTCGAGTGCTGGCAGAGCGGGACGGCGACGTTCATGGTGAACGGCGAGCGCTGCACGCGCGCCTGCGGTTTCTGTCTCATCGACACCCGCAAGCCCCTGCCCCTGGACCCCACCGAGCCCTCGCGGGTGGCCGAGGCCGTCGTGCGCCTGGGCCTGAGCCACGCCGTGGTGACCTGCGTCGCGCGCGACGACCTCGCCGACGGGGGCGCGGGCGCCATCGCCGCGACCATCCGCGCGATCCGCGCTCGCTCGCCCGAGACCAACATCGAGGTGCTGATCAGTGACCTCAAGGGTGACCCGACGGCGCTGCAGCTGATCATCGACGCGCGACCTGACGTGATGAACCACAACATGGAGACGGTGGCGCGCCTGCAGCGCGCGGTGCGCCCGAGTGCGGCCTACCACCGCTCGCTCGCGGTGCTCGCGCGCTCGACGGCCGCCGGGCTGACCACCAAGTCCGGCATGATGGTCGGGCTGGGCGAGAGCGCCGACGAGGTCGAGGAGGTGCTCGTGGACCTGGCGGCGGTGGGCGTCTCGATCGCTACCATCGGCCAGTACCTGCGTCCCACGGCGCGCCACCTGCCCGTCGCGCGTTACTGGGAACCCGCGGAGTTCGAGGACCTGGCCGAGCGAGGACGCCGCGCGGGCCTCGCCCACGTCCAGTCCTCGCCGTTGACGCGCTCGAGCTACCACGCTCGCGAGGCCCTGCACGACGCGACGCCCCTGGCGCTGCCGACGCGGCGATAGGCCCTCGCGCGAGCGTGCAGGACCGCGAAATGGGCGAGGACTTCGAGGAGCGTGTGCGCGGGGACTACCGGATGAGCGCGGACCCTCGGCGCCTCGACGTCGAGGTCATCCATCGCTGGCTGTCGTCCGAGGCGTACTGGGCGCGGGGTCGCACGCGCGAGGAGGTCGAGCGGTCGATCGCCCACTCGAACCTCTACGGCGTCGTGCACGACAGCGGGGAGCTGGTGGCGTGCGCGCGCATGGTCACTGATCACGTGAGCTTCGGATGGATCGGTGACGTCTTCGTCGAGGCGTCGCACCGCGGTCGCGGACTGGGCGGGTGGATGGTGGGCGAGATCGTGGACCACTGGTCGGCCCGCGGCGTTCGTCGGATCATGCTGGCGACCCGCGACGCCCACCAGGTCTACGCCCGGGTGGGCTTCACGGCCCTCGCCCACCCCGAACGGATGATGGAGATCGACCGGCGCACGCCCTTCTGATCTCAGGCGACGAAGTACTTGGCCATCGGGTGGTGGCAGATGATCGCGTCGGTCGTCTGCTCGGGGTGCAACTGGAAGCCCTCGGAGACCTCGACCCCGATGCGCCCGGCCTCGAGGAGCTCGGCCACCTTCGCGTTGTCGGTGAGATCGGGGCAGGCCGGATATCCCCACGAGTATCGCCCGCCGCGGTACTGCTGGCGGAAGAGCCCGAAGAGCGTCGGGCCGTCCTCGTGCTGGTAGCCGAGCTCCTGGCGGATGCGTAGGTGCCACATCTCGGCGAGCGCCTCGGCCATTTCGACGCCGAGGCCGTGGAGTAGGAGGTAGTCGCTGTAGCGGTTCTCGGCGAAGAGCTCGGCGCAACGCTGCGAGACCCGCGAGCCCATCGTGACCAGCATGAAGCTGGCGTAGTCCTTGTCCGGACTGCTCCGCGGACGGAAGAAGTCGGCGATGCACAGGTACGGGGCCACGTGTTGACGCGGGAAGTGGAAGCGGGTGCGCTCCTGCTCGCGGCGGTCGTCGGTGAAGACGATCAGGTCATCACCCTCGGCGGCGACGGGGAAGTGGCCCCACACGACCTGGGGCGTCAGCAGTCCCTCGGCCTTGGCGACGGCCAGTTGCTCGCGCAGCGTCGCGCCGACGCGCTCCTTGAAGGCCGGGTCGTCCTCGCCCTCCTCGGGGCGGTACCCCCACTGGTTGCGGAAGAGCGCGGTGAGGTTGAGGAAGTCGCTGATCTCGTCGACGGACATCCCCTTGGCCACGCGAGAACCGAGGAACGGCGGGGGGAAGAGGGGGTTATCGGTCTCGACGTCGGGGCTGCGCGCGGGCAGCCCCTCGGGCGCCTCGTCGCGCTCGCCGCGCATCTTGCGGTGGACGTTCTTCTGGGAGATCTCGCGTCCGAAGAGAGGGTCGTCCTCACCACTGCGGCGCAACTCACCCAGGCGGTCGAGGACGCGCAGTCCCTCGAAGGCGTCCTTGCCGTAGAAGACGCGGCCCTGGTAGGTCTCGCGCAGGTCGCGCTCGACGTAGGTGCGCGTGAGGGCGGCTCCGCCCAACAGCACCGGGACGTCGGCCATGCCGCGCTCGTTCATCAGCTCGAGGTTCTCGCGCATGATGAGGGTGGACTTGACGAGCAACCCGCTCATGCCCAGGGCGTCGGCGTGGTTCTCCTGCACCGCGGTGAGCATCTCGTTGATGCCCACCTTGATACCGAGGTTGACCACCTCGTAGCCGTTGTTGGTGAGGATGATGTCCACGAGGTTCTTGCCGATGTCGTGCACGTCGCCCTTGACCGTGGCGAGGACCACGCGGCCGCGGCCGCCCTGGTCGCTCTTCTCCATGAAGGGCTCGAGGTGCGCGACGGCGCTCTTCATCGTCTCGGCCGACTGCAGGACGAAGGGCAGCTGCATCTCCCCGCTGGCGAAGAGGGTGCCCACCTCGCGCATGCCGTCGAGCAGGATGTCGTTCACGATGGCGAGCGGGGCGAGGCCCTCGGCCATCGCCACGTCGAGGTCGCCCTCGAGGCCGACGCGCACGCCGTCGACGATGCGTCGGCGCAGGCGCTCCACCAAGGGCAGGTCGTCGAGGGTGGCCACGTTGCTACTCGAGATGGTGGCGCCCTCGAAGAGGCGCAGCAATTCGCTGAGTGGGTCGTAGTCGTCGCGGCGCCGGTCGTAGATCAGGTCCAGGCACACGCGTCGGGCCTCCTCGTCGACGCGCGCGAGCGGCAGGATCTTCGCGGCGTGCACGATGGCCGCGTCGAGGCCGGCCTCGGCGCACTCGTGGAGGAACACGCTGTTGAGCACCTGGCGCGCGGCCGGGTTGAGACCGAAGGAGACGTTGGAGAGGCCCAGTATCGTGCGCACACCGGGCAGCTCGGCCTTGATCCGACGGATCGCCTCGATGGTCTCGACGCCGTCGCGACGCGACTCGCTCATCCCTGTCGACAGGGGCAGGGCGAGCGGGTCGATGAAGATGTCCTGAGGCGCGAGGCCGTAGCGCGACACGGCGAGATCGGTGATGGCGCTCGCGGCGCGTACCTTCCAGTCCGCGGTCCGTGCCTGGCCCTCCTCGTCGATGCACGTGGCGACGACGGCGGCGCCGAACTCGGCGGCCAGTGAGAGGAAGCCGTCGAGGCGCGTGCCGGGTCCGTCACCCTCCTCGAGGTTGACCGAGTTGAGGATGGCCTTGCCCCCCAGCCACGAGAGCGCCTGGCGCGCCACCTTGGTCTCGGTGGTGTCGACCATGATCGGCACCGAGGACTGCGTCGCCAACCGGCTCATGACCTCGTTCATGTCCGCCACGCCGTCGGCACCGGTGTAGTCGACGCAGACGTCGAGGACGTGCGCGCCCTCCTTGATCTGCTCGCGGCCGATGGCCACGCAGGTGTCCCAGTCGCCGGCGAGCATGGCCTCGCGGAACTTCTTCGACCCGTTGGCGTTGGTGCGTTCGCCCACCAGGAGGACCGAGCGGTCCTGCTCGTAGGTCACGCTCGAGTAGATCGACGCCACGGCGGGTTCGAGCACGGGCTGGCGGGCGTGGCGTGTCAGGGGGCGCACGGCGCGCACCACGTGGGCGAGGTGCTCGGGCGAGGTGCCACAACAGCCCCCCACCGCGGCGACGCCGTATTCGGTGACGAACTTCGCCAGGTGCTGCGCCAGTCCCTCGGGGGTGAGGTCGTAGTGCATCTTGCCCTCCACCACGCTGGGAAGCCCGGCGTTGGGCAGGCACGAGAGCGGCATCGGCGCGGTCTCGGCGAGGGTGCGCAGGGGCTCGTACATCTCGACGGGCCCGGTGGCGCAGTTGAGCCCCAGGACGTCGACGCCCAGTGAGCTCAACGAGGTGATGGCGGCGCCGATCTCGGTCCCCGGCAGCATGCGCCCCGTGAGCTCGATGGTCACCTGGGCCTGGATCGGCACCACCCGCCCGTGGCGAGCCATCGCGCGATGACACGCGGCGATCGCCGCCTTACCCGAGAGGAGATCGAACATCGTCTCGACGAGCAGCAGGTCGACGCCGCCCTCAAGCAGACCCAGCGCCATCTCCTCGTAACTGGCGCTCAGTTCGTCGTAGGTGATCTGGCCCAGCGTGGGGAACTTGGTCCCGGGTCCGATGGACCCCGCCACGAACCGGGGCTGCGCGGCGCTGGTGTACTCGTCGGCCACGCGCCGCGCCAGCGTCGCGGCGGCGTGGCTCAGCTCGAAGGCCCGCTCGGCGATGCCGTACTCGCCCAGCACGACCGAGAAGGAGCCGAAGGAATCGGTCTCGATGACGTCCACGCCGACGTCGAGGAACGAGCGGTGCAGGCGTTCGACCGCGTCGGGTCGTGTGAGCACCAGTAGTTCGTTGCACCCTTCGAAGGCGCTGCCCCCGAAGTCGTCGGCGCTGAGGTCCTGGGTCTGGAGGTTGGTGCCCGTGGCGCCGTCGAAGATGAGCACGCGCTGCGCCAGCGCCGCGAGGTAGGGGTCGGCGCTCGTGGGACGCGAGAACGGAGGCTGGGAACTAAGTGTCATCGGACACTCAGGCTACCCGTAGGGGAGCGCGAGTCACTACGCTTGACCCGTGAGAATCTACACCCGCAAGGGCGACGACGGGACGACCGGACTGCTCTTCGGCGGGCGCGTTGAGAAGGACTCGCGCGCGATCGAGCTCAACGGCGCCGTGGACGAGGCGCAGGCCGCCCTGGGGTGGGCGAGGTCGCTGTGCGCATCCGATGAGGCGATGAACACGTTGATCGCGGGCCTCGAGCGTGACTTGTGGATCCTGATGGCCGAGGTCGCCACGCAGCGCGAGAATCGCGAGAAGCTCGAGAGCGGTCGCACGCGGGTGTCCCCGGCGATGATCACGCACCTCGAGGAGTTGATCGACGACGCCAATGGCCGGGTCGAGATGCCCCAGGAGTTCGTCGTCCCCGGCGAGGGTCAATTGGCCGCCGCGCTCGACGTCGCGCGCACCGTCGTGCGTCGCGCTGAGCGCACCGCCGTCGCGTGGGACGTCGAGGACTCCCTCGTCGTGCCCTACCTCAACCGCCTGAGCGACCTCGTCTGGACGCTCGCTCGCGTGGCCGAGGGCCCGACGCATCGAACCGCTCGCGGTATGGACTAAGGAGGTCCCATGATCAAGCACGCGCGCGTCGTCACCCTCGACGACCTCGCCGACGCCACCACCGTGGTGATACCCGTCATCTTCGACGAGGAGGGCGCGTTGATCGCCGAGGCGATACCCGGCCAGGTGGCCGGTCACGACGTGGCCCGGACCCTCGACGCGAGCTGGTGCTCGGCGCGGGGCCTCAACGCGACCCCGGGCAGCACGCTGGTGCGCGCGAGTTTCGCCGGGCCGACGCTGGTGTTCGTCAGTCTGGGCTCGAGTTACAACCAGGCCGAGGGATTCCGCATGGCCGGGGCCAGCGCGGTGCAACGAGGGGAGGGCGACGTCATCGTCTTCCTGCTACCCACCGACCCCATCGAGTTCCCCGACGTGGCCGCCCAGGCGGTGGTCGAGGGGGCGATGCTGGCGTCCTACGGCTTCAAGACGACCGACGAGGACCGTCGCTTCGAGGTCGTCGCCCTGGGCGTGCCGCTGCCGAGCGTGGCCGACCACGACGACGTCGTGGAGGGGGTTCGCCGCGGTGTAGTGGTCGCTGACGCGGTCAACTGGGCCAAGCACCTCATCGATTCGCCCCCGAACGAGATCTCGCCCAAGGAGTTGGCCAAGCGCATCGCCCAGCGCCTCGGCGAGAACGACGACGTCCAAGTGGAGATTTGGACCGAGTCCAAGATCCGCGACGAACGTCTGGGTGGACTCCTCGGCGTCGGCGCGGGGTCGGCGGAGCCCACACGCCTGGTCTACGCGATCTACCAACCTCGTGAGAGCCGCGCCCACGTGGCGCTGGTGGGAAAGGGCATCACCTTCGACTCGGGCGGCCTGTCGATCAAGTCGGGCGAGGGGATGATGGCGATGAAGACCGACATGTCGGGGGCCGCCATCGTCATGGCCACGCTGTCGATCGTCGCGGCGTTGGGGCTACCGTTGCGCGTGACCGCGATCGCCCCGCTGACCGAGAACCTCTCGGGCGATCGAGCGATGCGCCCGGGCGACGTGCTCACCACGCGTAACGGGATGACCATCGAGGTGCTGAACACCGACGCCGAGGGTCGTCTGGTGCTGGCCGACGCCCTGGCCCTGGCGGTCGAGGCCAATCCCGACGCCATCATCGACGTCGCCACCTTGACCGGCGCGCAGGCCGTCGCCCTCGGCGACGAGGTGGGGGGTCTTTTCGCCTCGACCGACGAGCTCGCCGAATTGCTCCAGGCGGCCGGCGAGCGCAGCGGCGAGATGCTCTGGCGTCTGCCGCTGGTCGCGCGCTACGAGAAGCACATCGAGTCCGACATCGCCGACATGAAGAACCTGGGCAAGAACGGCAAGGCCGGGGCGATCTCGGCGGCGCTCCTCTTGCAGCGCTTCACCGACGGGCGCCCCTGGGCGCACCTGGACATCGCCGGACCCGGGCGCGCCGACGCGACGAGGGGCTACGTGACCAAGGGGGCCACCGCCTTCGGCGCGCGTGCGCTCGTGGAGTTCCTCTGGCAGGTCGTCCAGGACGACGAGGGGACGCCCCGCGACGCTGACGACGAGCCAGCGCAGCACCTCGACCTCGAGGCGTCCGTCGACTGATGAGGGTCGGGGTCACCGGTTCGACGGGCTTCCTCGGCACCGCGCTCGTCGGTGCGCTCGAGGCTCGTGGCGACGACGTGGTGCGCTTCGTGCGCCCCGACACCACTGCGGTGTCGGGCGCGATGGTGCGCTGGGACCCCGCGCGGTCCCTGATCGACGAGGGCGACCTCGCCGCGGCGGGCGGGTTCGACGCCGTCGTCAATCTGGCCGGGACCGGGATCGCGAGCCATCGCTGGAGCGACGCGTATCGTCGCCGGGTCCTGACGTCGCGGACCGACGCGACGTCGCTCCTGGTGCGGGCGCTCACGACGTTGACCTCGGGCGTCGCGGTCCTCGTCAGCGCCTCGGCCGTCGGCTACTACGGCGATCGTGGCGATGAGGTGCTCGACGAATCCTCCGCCGGCGGTGAGGACTACGTGGCCCAGGTGTGCCGCGAGTGGGAGGCCGCGGCGGCGCCCTTCGCCGCCACGGGTGCGAGCCTGTCGATCGCGCGCACCGGAATCGTCCTCGGCCGTAGTGGCGGGGTGCTCGAGCGGCTCACGCCCCTCTTTCGCGCGGGCGCGGGTGGGGTCATCGGCAGCGGACGTCAATGGGTGAGCCCGATCTCCCTCGTCGACGAGGTCGCCGCCTTGTTGTGGCTGATCGACCACCAGTCCTCGGGCGTCTTCAACCTGGTGGCCCCCGAACCCTGCACCAACCGCGAGATGACCCGGACCCTCGCGCGCCAACTACACCGGCCCGCGGTGCTTCGGGTGCCGTCGCTCGCCCTGCGACTCACCCTGGGCCGCGAGCTGGCCGACAACACCGTGCTGACCAGTCAGCGCGTCGTGCCCACCGCGCTCGAGGCGAGCGGTTTCACCTTCTCCTCCGCGGGCATCGAGTCGATCATCGCGTCGGCCCTCACGTAGTCGCGCGCGCGACGCGGCGCACGCGCTCGCGTCGCGACACCACCTCGCGCGAGAGGGAGGACGAGGGGTGGTCATGGCCATCGCCGACACCGACGAGCACGGTGGCGAAGAGGAGCTCGTCGTGCACCCCCGCCCACGCCAGTACCTCACTCTCGTGACGGAAGTTCCCCCACAGGGCGGCCCCGAGTCCGCGTTCCTCGAGCAACAGCAGCAGCGACATCGTGGCCATCGCGGCGTCGGTGTGCCAATAGGGCACGGACCAGGCCGCGAGGTCGCGCAGTCCCGAGGCCGCCTTATCGGGCTCGGCGTAGCGCTCGAGGTAGTCCTGGGGTCGAGAGGTGACGATGACGACCGCCCCGGCACGCGCGAGCCCCGCGTAGCGTGGGCTGCTCGCGCGCCAGGACGCGTCGGTGGCGACGCTCAGGTACTCGCCCACCTGGTCGCCGGCGAGGGTCGTCATCCGCACGCCCGCGCTGTTGCCCGCGGTGGGCGCGTACAAGGCCAACTCGCAGAGCTCGTCGATCAGCGCCTGATCGACGCTCGCGGGTGCGAAGGACCTCGTCATGCGGCGTCGTCGTAGGAGCGGGGCTAGGTCCATTATCCGGGTCTATCAGAGGGCGGTCGCAAATGATGACCAATCAAGTAAGATTTAGCGCGAACCAAGGAGCGACCGTGTCATCACCCCGAGACCTACTGAACGCCGCCAAGGCGCAGATCCGTGAGATCGATCCCCACGAGGTGGCAGCCGACCTGGGCCGCTACGTCGTGCTCGACGTGCGCGAACCCGACGAGTACGAGCAGGGCGCGCTGGCCGGCGCCGTGCACATCCCCCGAGGGAACCTCGAGTTCTCCGTCGAGGGCCGCATCCTCGACAAGAGCAAGCCCCTCGCGGTCTACTGCGCCGGCGGCGTGCGCTCGGCCTTCGCCGCCAAGACCCTCCAGGACCTCGGGTACCTCGACGTGGTGTCGATCATCGGCGGATTCAACAAGTGGAAGGACGAGGGGCTGCCCTGGACGGCGCCCCAGACCATGAACGCCGACCAGCGCAACCGCTACCAGCGCCACCTGCTGCTCCCCGAGGTGGGCGAGGCGGGGCAGTTGAAGCTGTTGGGATCGAAGGTACTGCTCCTGGGCGCCGGCGGACTGGGTTCGCCCGCGGCGCTCTACCTGGCCGCCGCCGGGGTGGGTACCTTGGGGATCATCGACATGGACGTGGTGGACTCGTCGAACCTGCAGCGCCAGATCCTGCACAACACCGAACGCGTGGGCATGCGCAAGGTCGACAGCGCCAAGGTCACGTTGGAGGCGATGAACCCCGACCTCACGGTGAAGACCTACGACACCCGCCTGGGCGCGCACAACATCCTCGAGATCATCGACGGATACGACGTCATCGTGGACGGCACGGACAACTTCCCGACGCGTTACCTGGTCAACGACGCCGCGCTGTTGAAGAACATCCCGGTGGTGCACGGTTCGATCTTCCGCTTCGAGGGTCAGGTGACCGTCTTCGCCCCCTACGTCGGTCCGTGCTACCGCTGCATGATCCCCGAGCCGCCACCCGCCGAACTCGCCCCCAGCTGCGCCGAGGCCGGCGTGCTCGGCGTCCTGCCGGGCATCGTGGGTTCGATCCAGGCCATCGAGACCATCAAGATCCTGCTCGACCTCGGTGAGCCGCTGATCGGACGACTCTTGACCTACGACTCGATGGACCAGAGCTTTCGCACCTTCAAGGTGCGCCGCGACCCGGGGTGCCCGGCGTGCGGCGAGCACGCCGGACCCATCCAGATCGCCGAGTACGACGACCTGTGCATGCCCCACGCGGTGCTCGCCTGAGCGAGGGTGCGATCGGTCGTCCCACGACGACGTCACGCCAGTTGATGGACCGCGTCCGCGGCCACACGAGAGTCATGACGACGTGCGAGAACTCGCGAGCGCATCACCATATCTTCGCGTCGACGTGTCGCGAGCCATGACCGCGGTCGGACGTGGTGATCTCGCGGTGCGTCAGGCGTCGGGTCCCGCGTCGTATCGCTGTCGCCAGCGTCGCTGAACCGCGGGGTCCTCGGCCCCTGCACCCGCGTCGGGATCGTCCGGGCTGAACGCGTCGCGTGGCGGAGGTATCAGGCGGTTCACGGTGTCGGTGCGCCGGGCCTCCATCAGCGCGGCGGGGGGATCGAGCCGGTCGAGGCGCCGAACCGTGTAGTTGTCGCGTGGCGCACTGGGTAAGAGCACCTCGCGCACCCAGTCCCACTGCGCGGCCTCGTGGACGGCCAGGAGTTCACTCATCTCGGAGTCATCGCGACCCGCCCGCAACAAGTCCGCCTCCCAAGCGGCGATGACGTCGGGGAAGAAGTTGGGCGCCTCTCTCACCTCCCACGCCTCTCGGGTCGACAAACGCTGCACCTGGAAACCCACGCCGAGGCGATCATCGAGTCGGTGCGTGCCGAAGCGGGTCCGTCCTCCCGTGAGATACGCCGCCACGTCGCCGAGGCACGGCGAGTTCTTCGACACCACCAGCAGGTCGCTGCGATCGAAACCCTCTTCGGCGAAGGCGACGTCCGCCAGCGCTCGCATGGCCCACACGCCGCGCAGCAGACCGTCGCAGGGGTGGCCGTGCGCCAGCACCAGGTCCGCGACGGTGACCGTCTTGAAACGCCGATCGAATCGGCCCTGGGCCGAACGCGTGTCACGAACCCTGAAGGTGGGTAGTGCGCGGTCGCCGAGCCACGCGGGCAAGGACCACGTGAGGTGGTCGGATGTCCCTCGACCCGCCGACGCCACGACGTCGCTCACGTCTCTAGAAGCTCAGTACGGTGGCGCCCTCGAGGGCGTAGCGTACGAATGCGTCGCGCGCGAACTCCAGTACGACGCCGCGTTCCGTGAGGAATTGCTCGGTGCCGGCGGCCCGCGCGGCGTTCACGCACGCGCCGACTCGGACACCGGCGGCGATCAGTTGGTCGATCTGCTGGTTGTAGTCTTCGCGCACGGGCGACTCCTCGGCCGCGCTGAGTGCGGCTTGCGCGGGACCGAAGCAGAAGACCTCGAGGGAGACGCCCTGGGTGGAGGCCACCTGGCGAATGCGCTCGGCGACGTGCGATCCGGCCGACAGCGAGTCGTCGTCGCCGTGGAAGAGGTGGATGACTGATGTGGGCATGACGACAACTCCTTCGCGATTCGATGTCTGAACCCGACGCTAGGTGGCCCTTCGACGGACCTTTGGCCTTTCTCCGCCCAGTCAACGCGTACGGGCAACGCCTAGCATGTCCTTCGTGGACGCCGACGAGAGATCGACCGACTCGGGCATTGAGGTGCGTCGCGTCTACCACTCTGAGGACTTGGCCGACTTCGACGAGTCGCGTGATCTCGGCGATCCCGGCGAGTTCCCCTTCACCCGGGGCGTCTACGCGAACATGTATCGCGGTCGGCTCTGGACCATGCGCCAGTACGCGGGCTTCGGCACCGCGGAGGCCACCAACGAGAGGTTCCGCTTCTTGCTCGCGGCGGGCCAGACCGGTCTGTCGTGCGCCTTCGACCTGCCGACGCAGATGGGTTACGACTCGGATCACGCCCGCGCCGACGGTGAGGTGGGACGCGTGGGCGTGGCCATCTCCTCCTTGGAGGACATGCGCCTGCTCCTCGCCCAACTGCCCTTGGGCGAGGTCACGACGTCGATGACCATCAACGCCACGGCGTCAACACTGCTTCTGCTCTACCAACTGGTGGGCGAGGAACAGGGTGTGGCGGGCGACCAGTTGCGCGGGACGATCCAGAATGACATCTTGAAGGAGTACATCGCTCGCGGGACGTACATCTACCCGCCGCGTCCCTCGATGCGACTGATCGTCGACACCTTCGCCTACTGCGAGAAGGAGATGCCCAACTGGAACACGATCTCGATCTCGGGCTACCACATCCGCGAGGCGGGCTCGACCGCGGTGCAGGAGGTGGCCTTCACGCTCGCCGACGGCATCGCCTACGTCGAGGCGGCGCTCGCGGCCGGTCTGACGATCGACGACTTCGCCCCGCGACTCTCGTTCTTCTTCAACGCCCACAACAACCTCTTCGAGGAGGTGGCCAAGTACCGCGCGGCGCGACGACTCTGGGCGACGATCATGCGCGAGCGCTTCGCCGCGAAGAAGCCCTCGTCGTGGATGCTGCGCTTCCACACCCAGACCGCCGGCTCCACGCTCACCGCCCAGCAACCCGAGAACAACCTGATTCGCGTGACGCTCCAGGCCCTGGCCGCGACCCTCGGGGGGACTCAGAGCCTGCACACGAATAGCTTCGACGAGGCCCTCGGGTTGCCGACCGAGCACGCCGTGCGTCTCGCGCTACGCACCCAGCAGGTGATCGGCTACGAGACGGGGATCGCCGACACCGTGGACCCGCTCGCGGGCTCGTACTTCATCGAGACGATGACCACGCAGATCGAGCAGCGCGCGCGCACCTACCTCGACGCCATCGACGAGATGGGCGGGGCCGTGGCGGCCATCGAGGCGGGCTACCCCCAGCGTGAGATCGAGAACGCCGCGTACGAGTACGCGCGCTCCATCGACGAGGGCGAGCGCATCGTGGTGGGACTCAACCACTTCACCGACGAGGGCGACGTGTCGCCCGAGGTCTTCCCCTTCGACCTCGAGCGCCAGCGCCTGCAGGGGGCTCGGGTGCGAGAGCTCAAGCAGCGCCGCGACAACGCCGCGGTGCGCGCGGCGCTCGATGACGTGGTCACCGCGGCGCGCGGCAGCGCAAACCTGCTCTACCCTATGAAGGTGGCCCTGTCGCGCCTGGCGACGCTCGGCGAGGTCGCCGACGCCCTGCGCGGCGAGTTCCAGGAGTATCGGCCGAACTGACCCTACCCGCGGGCCAGGGCCTCGGTGAAGTGCGTGACGGTCGGGGTGGTGGCGTAGAACGGGTGGGTCAGGCCGCGCCACGTCTCGAAGAGCGCCGTCGCGCGGAACGCCATGTGCGCCTCGACGCTGCTCCAGCGCACGAGGAGAAGGAACGTCGAGGGGTCCTCGATCTGGCGACGGACTTCGGCCCCGTGACAGTCCGGCGCGGACTCGATGACGCGAAGGGCGTCGACGACCGCCGCGGCGAACTCCTCCTCACGACCTGGCGTCACGGGTAACCACGCGTGCTCGGTGATCATTTCTTCAACAACCTTTCTCGAAGGGGCGCGTCCGTCGCCACCAGCACCGCGCAGTGCGCGAGGGCCAGCGCGCCGTCGAGCACCGCCTGGTCGGCCTCGGGGGTCACGCAGGCGGCGGTGAACTCGGGCTGGTGGTTCACCGCGCCGTGGGTGGGGATCGCGAGGAGCGGATGGATCGAGGGCACGACCAGCGAGACGTTCGCCATGTCGGTGGAGATGGTGGGTCGCGGCGCGCCCTGGTCGTCGAGGTCGAAGGAACGCCCCAGGGCCTCGGCGGCCCGGCGATAGTGCGCCAGGAGGTCGGCGTCGCTTCGCATGTGCGAGAAGGCGCTACCGATCTCGGTGATCGCGAGTGACGCGCCCGTGGCGCGTGCGCCCGCCTCGAAGCAGCCCGCGAGACGACGACGCAACTGCGCGAGGCCCTCGGCGCTGAGCGAGCGCGCCATGAAGCGTCCGACCGCTCGGCGCGCGATGATGTTGGCCGCGCTGCCCCCCTCGACCACGATGGAGTGGACCTGGTCGCCGGGGCGTAGTTGCTGACGCAACAGACCCACCGCGACCTGCGCGATGGTCAGGGCGTCGAGCGCGTTGACCCCCTCCCACGGGGCGGCCGAGGCGTGGGCCTCCTTGCCCTCGTAGGTCACGTCGAAGTGGTCGACCGCCAGACACGTCGCCTCGAGGCGTTCGTTGGGCCAAGGGTGCACCATCATCGCGGCGTGCACGTCGTCGAAGTATCCGGCGTTGATCAGGTCGATCTTGCCCCCACCCCCTTCCTCGCTGGGAGTGCCGAGCAAGATAACGGTCACGCCGATCTCGTCGGCCACCGCCGCGAGGCCGATGGCCGCCCCGAGGGAGGACGCGGCGATGATGTTGTGCCCGCAGGCGTGGCCCACGTCGGGCAGCGCGTCGTACTCCGCGCAGAACACGATGCGCAGATCTCCGGTTCCCTTGGTGGCGCGAAACGCGGTGGGTAGGCCGGCGATGGCGCGTTCGACGCGAAAGCCCGCGACCTCGGCCGCGGCGCACACGGCCTCGGCACTCACGTGCTCCTCGTAGCCGAGTTCGGGGTGCGCGTGGATGAAGTGGCTCAGTTCCAAGAGACCGCGGGCGGCGTCGTCGATGGCGCGTCGCGCGGCGTCCAGGCTCACTCGATGACCGCCAGGACGTCGCCCACCGCCACGCCGTCGCCGGCGCCGACGTTGATCGCGCTCACCGTGCCGGCACGCTCCGCGCGCACACTGTTCTCCATCTTCATGGCCTCGAGGATGACGATGGTGTCGCCCGCCTCGACACTCTGACCCACCTCGACACTCACCTTGACGATGGTGCCCTGCATCGGGGCACTCACCGTGCCCGAGCCGGCGCTCGCGAGCGACGAGTGGTGCGAGCGCCGCGGTCGCGCCGCGGTCGTGGTGCGCGCCGGCGGGTCGTCGTCCTCGGGCAGCCAGACGGCGACCGACACTCGTCGACCGTTGACCTCGGCGGTGACGTCGCGGCGCGTCAGCGGCGCGGCGGCGCTCGCCGCCACGGGGGCGACCTGGGGCGAGGGTATCGATGAGAAGTCCAGGCGGCTCTCCACCCAGTTCGTCGAGTGGGTGGCGTTGATGAAGGCCTCGTCGCTCAGGATGAGCACGTCGGCCGGCAACGTCGTGGCGACCCCTTCGATGACGGTCTCGTCGATGGCGCGCAGCAACCGACGTCGGGCGCGCTCGCGGTCGGGCGCCCAAACGGCGAGCTTGGCGATGAGGTTGTCGTAGTACTGCGAGACGGTGTCGCCGACGCCGTAGCCCGCGTCCAGGCGCACGCCGGGTCCCGAGGGCTGGTCGAAGCGCGTGAGCGTCCCCGGCGAGGGGGCGAAGCGTCCGTTCGAGGCGTCCTCCGCGTTGATGCGCACCTCGATGGCGTGTCCACGGTGCTCGATGTCGTCCTGGGTCAGTTCGAGGCGTTCCCCGGCGGCGATCCGCAGTTGCCATTCGACGAGGTCGAGACCGGTGACCCACTCGGTGATCGGGTGTTCGACCTGCAGACGCGTGTTCATCTCGAGGAAGTAGAACTCGCCGTCTTGGTACATGAACTCCACGGTGCCGGCGTTGACGTACCCGCAGGCCCGCGAGACGCGCACCGCGGCGTCGCCCATCGCGCGGCGCACCTCGTCGGGGAAGTTCGCCGCGGGCGACTCCTCGATGAGCTTCTGGTGGCGGCGCTGGGGGGAGCAGTCGCGCTCGCCCAGCCAGAGTGTATTGCCGTAGGCGTCGGCGAGGACCTGCATCTCGATGTGACGCGGCCAGGTCAGGTAGCGCTCCACGTAGCACTCGGAGCGACCGAAGTAGTTGAGCGACTCGCGTTGGGCGCTCTCGAGGGCCGCCTCGGCGTCCTCGGCGGACTCGATGACCTTCATGCCGCGTCCGCCGCCACCGTAGGCGGCCTTGATGGCGACCGGCCACCCGAACTCGTTGCCGAAGTCCACGACCTCCTGGTAGTGCTCGAGGGTCTGGCTGCGGCCCGGGACGCCGTGCACGCCGGCCTTCTCCGCGGCCAGTCGCGAGGAGATCTTGTCGCCCATGACCTCGATGGCCGACGGCGGGGGGCCGATGAAGGTGACGCCCATCTCGGTGATGGCCCGGGCGAAATCGGTGTTCTCCGAGAAGAACCCGTAACCCGGGTGCACCGCGTCCGCACCCGAGGCGGCGATGATCTCCAAGATGGCCGCGGTGTTGAGGTAGCTCTCGGCGGCGGTCTGGCCGCCCAGGGCGTAGGCCTCGTCGGCGAGGCGTACGTGCAGGGCGTCACGGTCGAGTTCGGAGTACACCGCCACCGTGGCGATCCCCATCTCCTTACAGGTGCGGATGACGCGGACGGCGATCTCACCACGATTGGCAATCAGTACTTTGCTTAACACCAGGCCCTCCGCACGGTTCGCCTCAATTTACCATCGGCCCTCCAAACCCTAGTTCTGGCCCCGGCGTCGCAGCGCCGCGTCGGTGGGTGTCCCGGGGGGTGCGAACGTCGTGGCGACTCGCGCGGCGGGACGGGGCCAGCGCGACTTGTCTAAGGTTTAAGGGTGCATCGAACGACGTGGGACATCGAACACCTCGAGCACGTGGATTCGACCAACGCCTGGATGGCGCGTCAGGCGCGCGGCGGCGCGACGGGGCCCCGGGCGGTCTACTGCGACTATCAGAGTGAGGGTCGAGGCCGGATGGATCGCGTCTGGCACGCGCCCGCGGGCTCCTCGTTGCTCTGCTCGGTGCTGGTCGCCTCCCCACCCCTCGCGGTCGCCCCTCAGTGGGTCGTGATCGCCGCGGCGCTCGCCGTCGCCGACGCCCTCGAGGGTCTCGGCGCGCCGCGACCCGTGCTCAAGTGGCCCAACGACGTCCTCTACGGCGAGCGCAAGGTGGCGGGTCTCCTGGCCGAGTTCGTCACGGGCGCCGCGCGAACCGATCAGGTCGTGGTGGGCCTGGGCCTCAATCTCACCGACGTGGACCCGAGTTTCGACTCCGCCACCACCGTTCTCGCCGCCACCGCCGTGGCGCTCGAGCCCGTGAGCGTCCTCGAGGCCTACCTCGACGCGCTCGAGTCGCGCCAGCGTCTCTTGGCCCACGTCGAGGGACGTGGCGCGCTGCGCCAGAGCTACCTCGAGGACCTGTCGACGCTCGGGCGCGACGTGCGCGTCGAGTTGGCCGACGGCGTCGTGCGGGGTCGCGCGGTCGGGGTCGACGAGGACGGGGCGTTGGTCGTCGAGGAAGGGGACCGGCGCCGGGTGTTCGCCGCCGGTGACGTCGTGCACCTGCGAGGAGAGGACCACTCATGAACCGACCGACCAGGATTCTCGTCACGGGGGCGGGTGGTCAGGTGGGAGTCGACCTGGTCGACATCCTGCGCGGCGACCTGCCCTGGGGGGCGAGTGCCGCCTTCGTCCCCGACGGGCGAACGATCGAGGACGACGAGTTCGAGGTCCTGGCGTTGACGCACCACGACCTCGACATCACCGATCGCGATCGCGTGGTCGCCGCGCTGCGCGCGACGCACCCCGACGTGGTGATCCACCTCGCGGCCTACACCGCGGTGGACCGGGCCGAGACCGACGCCGCGACGTGCTTCGCCGTCAACGCGACCGGCACCGGGAACCTCTCGGAGGCCGCGCGCGAGGCGGGCGCGCACCTCATCGCGGTCTCCACCGACTACGTCTTCGACGGGCGAAAGGGCGCCAGTTACGTCGAGGAGGACGCGACGAACCCCCTGAGCGTCTACGGGGCGTCCAAGCGCGACGGTGAACTGTTGTGCGGCGAAGGGGACACCATCGTGCGCACGTCCTGGGTCATGGGGGTTCGCGGCAAGAACGTCGTGCACGTCATCGCCGAGCGCGCCGCGTCGGGCCAGGCGGTGCGCTTCGTCGACGATCAGACGGGCACCGTGACGGTGGCGAGTGACCTGGCCCGCGCGCTGGTGGCCCTCGCGCGAACGCGTCCCGGCGCGACGTGGCACGTGGCCAACACCGGAACGACGACGTGGTACGACGTCGCGGCCTTCGTGGGTCGCACGCTGGGCCGCGGGGAGGACTTCGCCACGCCCATCGCCTCGGCCGACCTCTCGCCCACGCCGCTCGCGCACCGTCCCGAGCGCAGCGATCTCGACACCACCAAGTGGCGGGCCCATTTCGAGGCGCTGCCGGAGTGGACCGACGGCGTCGCGCGCCTGGTGCGCGAGCGCCTCCTTCGAACGGCGCAGTGACGACGTGAGCGACGCGACGAACGCCCAGGCCGGGGACGCCCCCCACCAGGGTGAGGCGAACGACGCGCTCGCCACGGGCGTGGCGGCGCGAGTGGGGGCGGTGATCGTGGACTTCCACGCGGAGAGCGCCCTCAGCGATTGCGTGGACTCACTGGTCCTGAACGGTGTCGAGGACCTCGTGGTGGTGGAGAACGGGACGCCCGGGTCGACGCGCGCCGCGCTCACGGGACGCGGCGTGCGCCTGGTCGAACCGGGTCTCAACCTGGGTTACGGTCGCGGGGCGAACCGTGGCGTCGCCCTCGTCAAGGACAAGGACCTGATCCTGATCTCCAATCCTGACGTCATCGTCCATCACCGGGCCGTGGCGTCGCTCGTGCACGCCCTGGACACCCAACCCCGCGTGGCGCTGGTCGGCCCCCAGATCCGACGACCCGACGCCAGCGTGTACCCGTCGCACCGGGTCTTCCCGAACTTCTGGCTGGCCGGGCTGCACGCGATCCTCGCGCCGCTGTGGCCCAGCAACCCGGCGACGCGGCGGTACCGATCACGTCACGACGACGGCAGCGTGGACTGGGTGTCGGGGGCGTGCTTCATGGTCCGCGCCGGCGCGTTCGAGGAGGTGGGGGGATTCGACGAGCGCTACTTCATGTTCGCCGAGGACATGACGCTCTGCTGGGACCTGCGCCAACGCGGCTGGGGGATCGCCGCCGTCGATGACGCCGTGGTCACCCACGTCGAAGGGCTGTCGCGCCAGCGCGCCACCCGCTCGATGGTGTGGGCGCACCACCGCAGCGCCCTGCGTTTCGAGATCCACACCGCCCGGGGCCTACGTCGGGCCCTCATCCCGGTGGCGGCGCTGGTGCTCGGAGTGCGCCTCCTGGTCGTCTCCGTGGTGCGTCCGCGCGACGCGCTCGACACCAGCACCTAGGCTGAGAACGGGCTGCGAGTGGTTCTGTGGTTGAAAGTCGATGCCAGCCGCGGGCGAAACGACCCACGTAAGGCGTCGTGAGACGCTGAGCATGGCGCGGTTTAGAAGTAAGTCCTGGGGCGGGACGGGCCAGGGTGGTCCGACCCGTCGCAGGCGGGTGTGGGGTCAAAGACCAGGTCAGCGCTCGCAGCCCCCTTGAACTTTCTCCCTGACCGGTAGTGTTGTGGGGTCATGAGTGTGTTCCAGAAGATCCTCAAGGCCGGAGAGGGGAAGCGGGCCAAGCAGCTCGCCGAGCTCGTCGGTCCCATCAACGAGCTCTCCGGTGAGATGGCTGGTCTGACCGACGCCGAACTGCGCGCCAAGACCGACGTCTTCAAGGAACGCCTCGCCGAGGGCGAGACCCTCGACGACCTCCTGATCGAGGCCTACGCCGTGGTGCGCGAGGCGGCGAGCCGGGTCCTGGGCCAGCGCCACTACGACGTGCAGCTCATGGGCGGGATGGCCCTGCACTTCGGCTGGATCGCCGAGATGAAGACCGGTGAGGGCAAGACCCTGGTGTCGACCCTGCCGGTCTACCTCAACGCCCTCGCGGGACAAGGGGTGCACGTCGTGACCGTGAACGACTACCTGGCCACGCGCGACGCCAACTGGATGGGCCAGCTGCACCGCTGGCTCGGACTCAGCGTGGGTCGCGTCGGCCCCGACCTGCCCGACTTCGAGCAGAAGCGCGACGCCTACCTCTGCGACATCACCTACGGCACCAACACCGAGTTCGGCTTCGACTACCTGCGCGACAACATGGCGCGCCGGCGCGAGCACATGGTCCAGCGCGGCCACCACTTCGCCATCGTCGACGAGGTGGACTCGATCCTGATCGACGAGGCCCGCACCCCGCTCATCATCTCGGGCCCGGCCGCCGACGTCACCAAGCTCTACTACCAGTTCGCCTCGATCGCGCGGACCCTCGTGCGTGATCAGGACTACGAGGTCGACGAGGAGAAGAAGACGGTCATCCCCACCGAGGCGGGCATCGAGAAGGTCGAGCGCCTGCTCGGCGTCAACAACCTCTACGACGCGGTCGCCACCAACTACGTGCACCAGTTGGGACAGGCCCTGCGCGCCAAGGAGCTCTTCCACCGCGACAAGGAGTACCTGGTCGACGCGGGCGTGGTCAAGATCGTCGACGAGTTCACCGGGCGCACGCTCGACGGCCGTCGCTGGTCCGACGGACTGCACCAGGCGGTCGAGGCCAAGGAGCGGGTGCGGATCCAAGAGGAGAACCACACCTGGGCCACCGTCACGTTGCAGAACTACTTCCGCCTCTACGAGAAGATGTCGGGCATGACCGGCACCGCCGAGACCGAGGCCGGGGAGTTCGGTAGCACCTACAACCTGCCCGTCGTGCCCATCCCCACGCACCGTCCCAACTCACGCCAGGACCTGCCCGACCTCATCTACAAGACCGAGGCGGGCAAGATCGCCGCGATCATCGAGGAGGTGAGGGAGCGCAACACCAAGGGCCAGCCAGTGCTGCTCGGCACCGCGTCGGTCGAGAAGTCCGAGTTGATCTCGCGCGAACTCTCCCGGGCGGGCATCGCCCACGAGGTGCTCAACGCCAAGCACCACTTCCGCGAGGCCGAGATCGTCGCCCAGGCCGGTCGCAAGTTCGCCGTCACCGTGGCGACCAACATGGCCGGCCGCGGCGTCGACGTCATCTTGGGCGGCAACCCCGAGGGCCTCGCGGTGCGCGAGGTGCTCGCGCGCGGGGTGAAGCCTGATGACGAGGGTTACGCCTCCCAGGTGGCCGAGGCCGAGGCGAAGTTCAAGTCGATGTGCGACGCCGAGGGCGAGGAGGTGCGCGCGCTCGGCGGTCTCTACGTGCTCGGCTCGGAGCGCCACGACTCGCGGCGCATCGACAACCAGTTGCGCGGCCGATCGGGACGCCAGGGCGACCCCGGCGAGAGCCGCTTCTTCCTCTCGCTCGAGGACGACCTGCTGCGACTCTTCGCCACGGGGGCCGTGTCGTGGGTGATGGGTCGCACGATGCCCGAGGACGTGCCGATCGAGGCGAAGATGGTCTCCAAGGCCATCGAGCGCGCGCAGAACACCGTCGAGGGGCGCAACGCCGAGATCCGCAAGGACGTCTTGAAGTACGACGAGGTGATGAACGAGCAGCGCAAGGTGATCTACGGCCGCCGCCAGCAGGTCATCGACGGCGAGGACATCCACGACACCACCATCGCCCTGATCGAGGAGGTGCTGGGCGCGGTCGTCGAGCGCCAGCTCGACAGTGAGTTCTACGAGGAGTGGGACCTGCGCGCGCTGCTCAACGAGCTGATGACGTACTACCCCGTGACCTTGAGCGAGGAGACGATCGCGCAGTACGGCGAGCGCGACGACGTCGTCGCGCTGGTGCTCGAGGACGCCCTCACGCTCTACCAGTCCAAGTGCGAGTCCTTCCCCGACGGACTCGAGACCGCCAAGGAGATCGAACGCGACGTCATGCTCCAGGTGGTGGACCAGCGCTGGCGCGAGCACCTCTCGGACATGGACTACCTGCGCGACGGCATCTACCTGCGCCAGGTCGCCCAGCAGGACCCCTTGACGGCGTGGCAGAAGGAGGGCTACGAGTTGTTCGAGGCGCTCCTGGTGTCGATCAACCACGACTACGTGCGCTACATCACCCACGTCGAGGCCCAGGTCGTCGAGGAGGAGGCGGTCCTCGCCGCCGCGGCCGACGCCGCGCTGGAGAGCGCCCATACGAACGTCGACGCCGTGGCCCCGGGGGCGACCGAGCCGGCGCACGTCGCAACGCCCAAAGAATCCCCCGCGCGCGTCACGCCCAAGGAGGGCGACAAGATCGGTCGCAACGACCCGTGCTGGTGTGGTTCGGGGCGCAAGTTCAAGCAGTGCCATGGCCGACCCTAAGGCCGAGAACGCGCTACGTGAGGCCCTCTCGACCCTCGGTGAGCTCGAGGGTCGATGGAGCGCCGCGCGCTCGTACCTCAAGATCGACGAGCGCCGCGCGCGCCACCAGGAGTTGAGCGTCGCCGCGGCCGATCCCGACCTCTGGTCCGACCAGGACCACGCCCGCGAGGTGACCATCGAGCTGGGACGTCTGACGACGGACCTCGAGAGCTTCGACGAACTACGCACCAGCCTGGACGACGCGGCGGTGCTGGGGGAGTTCTCGCGCGACGCGTTGGCCGGTGGCGAGGCCGACTGGTCGCTCCTGGACGAGTTGGGCGACACCGTGGCCGACATCGGCTCGCGACTGGGCGCGCTCGAGACGCAGAGCCTCTTCAGCGGCCCCTACGACGAGAACGACGCCATCGTCGAGCTCCACGCCGGCGCGGGCGGCACCGACGCGCAGGACTGGACCGAGATGCTGCTGCGCATGTACATCCGTTGGGCGGAACGCCGGGGCTTCGCCGTCGAGGTGGACGAGGCGACCGAGGGTCAAGAAGCGGGTCTGCTCTCGGCCACCTTCATCGTCAAGGGTCGATTCGCCTACGGCTGGCTCGGGGCCGAGCGCGGCGTGCACCGACTGGTGCGCATCAGCCCCTTCGACTCCCAGGCGCGCCGCCAGACGAGTTTCGCCTCGCTCGAGGTCACCCCGTTGCTCGACGAGGACGACGAGGTCGAGATCGACGAGAAGGACCTGCGCGTGGACACCTACCGCTCCTCGGGCGCGGGAGGTCAGCACATCAACAAGACCGACTCCGCGGTGCGCATCACGCACCTGCCCACCAACATCGTGGTGAGCTGTCAGAACGAGCGCTCCCAGCACCAGAACCGCGCGCGCGCGATGCAGATCCTCGCGGCCAAGCTCGCCGAGCGCGCGCGCGCCGAGCGCCAGGCCGAGATGGACGCGCTCAGCGGCAATCGGGGGGACAACGCGTGGGGCTCGCAGATCCGTAGTTACGTCCAGGCGCCCTACCAACTCGTCAAGGACCACCGCACCGACTTCGAGACGGGCAACGTCGACGCCGTGCTCGACGGCGACCTCGACGGCTTCATGGAAGCGGAGCTGCACCGACAGCGATCGCGCGCGTAAGAAGTTCGCGACATCAACGTTTCCACGCTCCGTGTGCTCGACCCCGTGATGGCCCCAAAGTAGAATGTCGTGTTAACGAAGCGCGGCGAGACCGGCGGCGCAAGAACTTTTGAGGAGGTGTTGGCGTGATTCGATTCGAGAACGTCTCCAAGACCTACAAGAACGGGACCCCCGCTCTCACCAACATCTCCCTGGACGTGGAGAAGGGGGAGTTCGTCTTCCTCGTGGGAGCGTCGGGCTCGGGCAAGACGACGTTCCTGCGTCTGTTGTTGCGCGAGGAGCTGCCCGACAAGGGGCGCATCCTCGAGGCGGGCCGCGACATCGGGAGCCTGCCCAAGTGGCGCGTGCCCTACCTGCGGCGCAACATCGGGTGCGTGTTCCAGGATTTCCGACTGCTGCCGAACAAGACGGTGTTCGAGAACGTCGCCTTCGCCCTGGAGGTCATCGGTCGACCGCGCTCGACGGTGGAGAACCAGGTCCCCCAGATCCTCGATCTCGTGGGTCTGGGGACCAAGTCGGACAACCTGCCCCACGAGCTCTCCGGCGGTGAGCAGCAGCGCGTCGCGGTGGCGCGCGCGTTCGTCAATCGTCCCCTCATCCTCCTGGCCGACGAGCCGACGGGGAACCTCGACCCGGTGAACTCCGAGTCGATCATGGCGCTGCTCGAGCGGATCAATCGCACGGGGACCACGGTCGTGATGGCCACCCACGACAAGGCCCTGGTGGACCGCATGCGTCGGCGCGTCATCGAGCTCGATCACGGCGAGCTGATCCGCGACCAGGTGCGCGGGGTCTACGGGGTCGAGGAAGGGCTGGCCATCTGATGCGCGTCTACCTGCGCTACGCCTTCAAGGAGACCTTCTCCAACCTGTGGCGTAACCGGATGATGACCGTGGCCGCGGTGTTGACCGTGGCGGTGTCGTTGTCCCTGGTGGGATCGGCGCTACTGCTCAAGCAGAGTGCCGCGCAGGCCTCGGCCAGCTGGCAGCAGGGCACGCGGGTCACCGTGTGGATGCAGCCCACGGCCTCGGCCGGGGCGATCGCCTCGGTGAGGACCCAGCTCGCCCAGTTGCCCATCGTGAAGAACTGCGTGTTCACCACCCAGCTCCAGGACTACAACGAGGCGCGTCACACCATCCCCACCGCGGAGTTCCAGACGCTCACCGTGGCCGACATGCCGACGTCCTTTCGCTGCACCCCCACGGTGCCGACCGACGCGCTGACGGTCATCTCGACCTTCCTGCACCAGCCCGGTGTCTACACCGTGACCGCGCCGATCCAGCAGATCCGCCAGATGAACCGCGCGATCCGCATCCTGCAGGTGGTGTTCCTGGCGCTGGCGACGGTGCTGCTGCTCTCGGCGGGAGTCCTGATCCTCAACACCATCAGGATGGCGATCTTCGCCCGGCGTCGCGAGGTGTCGGTGATGAAACTCGTGGGCGCCACCAACTGGTTCATCCGCGTCCCCTACATCACCGAGGGCTTCATCCAGGGGCTGTTGGGATCGGGCGTGGCGATGCTGGCGGTATGGGCGCTGCACACCTGGTATCCCCTGCACAACGAGTTCGCGCTCGACACCGCCAAGCTCTGGGGCACCAACCTCGTCGTGCTGGTGGTCGGGGTGGTCATCGGATCGGTCGGCTCGGCGATCGCGATCCGACGTTTCCTCGACGTCTAATCCAGCGGTGGCCGGGCCTCGCTGAAGTCGATGGCGAGGGAGTTCACGCAGTAGCGCAGACCCGTCGGGGTCGGGCCGTCGGGAAAGACGTGGCCCAGATGGCCGCCGCAGCGTGAGCACAGGATCTCGATGCGGCGCTGCCACAAGGAGTTGTCCTCGCGCTCGAGGATGCTGCCCGGCTCGCAGGCGTCGAAACTCGGCCAACCACAACCCGAGTCGAACTTCTGGTCGCTGGTGAAGAGTCGTTGCCCGCAGCCCGCGCAGGTGAAGACGCCGTCGTCGTCCACGTGCAGCAGTGAGCCCGAGAAGGGCGCTTCGGTGGCGGCGCGGCGCAACACCTCGTAGCGCTCCGGGGCGAGTTGGGCGCGCCACTGCTCGTCGGTCTTGTTCACGTCGAAGTCCATGGCCCAATCGTAGGAGCCGGGGACGACACCCGTGGCCGCCGCGGTGGCGACGGCGCAGTTTGCGCTCGCTCAGATGTAGCGAGGGCGCGGGGACTCGGGGATGACCCGGGGGAACTCGGGTTCGTCGCGCAGGAGGCGCTCGACGGCCGCGGCGATTCCCTGCGGGTCCAGTCCGATCTCGGCCAGCAGGGCCTCGGGATGGTGCTGCTCGAGGAACGCGCGCGGGACGCCGAGGATGCGGGTCGTGGGGAAGTCGCGTCCCATCTCCTGGGCGCGTCCTCGCACCGCCGACACCATGAGGGTCCCGGCGCCGCCGTGGCGGGTGCCGTCCTCGATGGTGATGACCCGCTCGTGGCGCACGGCGTCGTCGATCATCTCGGGGTCCGGCGGAAGCACGCGCACGTCGTAGAGGGTGATGCGGCGCCCGTCGGACACCAGACGCAGGGCCTCGTAGGCACTGGCCGCCATCTTGCCCAGGGCCAGCACGCACAGGGATCCGTCACCGCGTTGCAAGCACCGGGCTCGTAACCCCTCCCCGTGAGCACCGTCGAGGGCGCGCGGCGGGGTCTTGGGGAAGCGCAGCGCGCTGGGTCCTTCCAGGGAGAGAGCGGTCCTCAGCATGACCGGGATCTCCGACGCGTTCGAGGGGGCGAACACGGTCATGTTGGGGATCGCCAGGCTGAGCGCGATGTCGAGGATCCCGTGGTGCGAGGGACCGTCGTCGCCCGTGATCCCGGCGCGGTCGAACACGAAGACGACCGGGAGGTCGAGCAGGCCGACGTCGAGATTGGCCTGGTCGAAGGCGCGCGCGAAGAAGGTCGAGTAGAAGGCGACCACCGGCTTGAGGCCGCCCATCGCCATGCCGGCCGCGGCGGTGACGGCGTGCTGCTCGGCGATGCCGACGTCGAAGAAGCGCCGGGGAAAGGCCTCCTGGAAGGGCAGGAGGCCGGTGGGTCCCGCCATGGCCGCGGTGATCGCCACGATGCGCTCGTCGCGACGGGCCTCGCCCATGAGCGCCTCTGAGAAGACCTGGGTGTAGGAGAGGGGCGCCACTTCGTCCTCGTCGATGCGCGGCGGGAGCTTGTAGTCGTGCATCTTGAGCACGTCGGAGGTGGCGGGCTCGTAGCCACGGCCCTTCTCGGTGAGCACGTGCACCACGATGGGACCGTCCCACTCGGCCGCGCTGCGCAGCGTGGTCTCGATCGCCTCGATGTTGTGTCCGTCGATGGGGCCGATGTAGCGCACGCCGAGGTTCTCGAAGAAGGTGTGGGGTGTGACCATCTCACGCACCACCGACGTGAAGCCGTCGATGCCCATGTAGGCGGCCTTGCCCAGTCGTGGCAGGCGCGGGACCAGTCGGCGGATCCGCTGGCGCAGCGTGAGGTAGGTGCGATTGAGGCGCAGCGACGTGAGCGACGTGGAGAGCCGCGAGATGGTGGGGGCGTAACTGCGTCCGTTGTCGTTGAGGACGATGACCACCCGCTGTCCGCTCACGCCCAGGTTGTTCAGCGCCTCGTAGGCCATGCCGCCGGTGAGCGAGCCGTCGCCCACCACGGCGACCACGTGGCGCTTGCCGCCGTGGCCGACCAGCTCGTGCTTGGCCTCGAGGGCGACCGACAGGCCGTGGGCGTAGGACAAGGCGGTCGACGCGTGCGAGGACTCGATCCAGTCGTGTTGGCTCTCGGTGCGGTTCGGGTACCCCGAGAGGCCCCCACGCTGGCGCAGGTTCTTGAAGCCGTAGCGCCGTCCGGTGAGGAGCTTGTGGACGTAGGCCTGGTGGCCGGTGTCGAAGAGGATGACGTCGGCGGGCGAATCGAACACCCGGTGCAGGGCCAGGGTGAGTTCCACCACGCCGAGGTTGCTGCCCAGGTGCCCGCCGGTGCTCTTGACGGCGGCGATGATGAACTCGCGGATCTCCTGGCTGAGTTGGTCCAACTGGGCGAGACTGAGGTGGCGCAGGTCTTCGGGTGATTCGATCGAGGGCAACAGCACCTCTCCAGCCTAGTTCTGGGCATCTCGGGGGGAGCGGGGATCCACGCGAAGTGGTGCGGCACCCCCTCGAGTTGTCCGCGTCCCCTTCGCCGCCCTTATGGCGCGACCGCGGTGTCCGGCAAGCGCACCACGCGCCGGGATCGTCGGCGATGCCACGCCTTCCTCGCCTCGTCGGCGCCCAGGACGGTGACGCCGAAGCCGACGATGAACAGCCAGTCCGACACGCTCAGCGGCGCGGTGTGAAAGACCTGTTGGAGGACGCCGAGGTAGCTGACGGCGACGATGAAGGACAGGCTCACCAACCCCGCTGCGATCAACGCGGGATTGGTGAGCAGGCCGGTGCGCCACAGGCTCTCACGGTCCGAGCGCACGGCGAAGCTGATGAAGAACTGGCTCACGACGATGCTCGCCTGCGTCGTGGTCAGCGCCTCGCGATAGATCGGGTTGTCGTCGCCCCACGCGGAGAAACCCAGGTGTGCGCTGTGGATCCGCCAGAAGAACGTGACGACGACCCCGACGGACTGCAGGCCGCCGAGGAACAGGATGCGCCGCACGACGTCCCAGGAGAAGAGGTGTTCGCCCGGCGGCCGCGGGGGCCGCGACATGGTGTCGCTCTCGGGGCGCTCGGCACCCAGGGCGAGGGCGGGCATGACGTCGGTCCCGAGGTCGATGGCGAGAACCTGCAGGGCGGTGAGCGGCACGAGGGGGAAGCCGATCACCGTGGCCACGAGGATCGGGGCCAGTTCCCCGAGGTTGCTCGTGAACACGTAGATGAGGAACCGTCGGATGTTCTGGTAGACGGCGCGACCGAGTTGCACCGCGGCCACGATGGCGGCGAAGGAGTCGTCGAGCAGGACCATGACCGCCGCGGAGCGCGCCACGTCGGTGCCCCCTTCGCCCATGGCGATGCCCACGCTCGCGCGCTTGAGGGCGGGGGCGTCGTTGGCGCCGTCGCCGGTGACCGCCACGACCTCGCCGAGGCCCTCGAGGGTGTCGACGATGCGCATCTTGTGCTCGGGCCGCACCCGCGCGAAGATCACCTGCTCGTCGGAGGCGAAGGTCGCCCTCAGCTCGTCGTCGCCCATGGCGTCGAGTTGGGCACCGGTCACGATGCGCAGCGCACCGTCGTCGATCAGGCCCACGCGACGCGCGATGGCCGCCGCCGTCAGGCCGTAGTCACCCGTCACCATGTAGATCGAGATGCCGGCCGCCCGACAGGACCGCACGGCGTCGGGGACCTCGGGGCGTGGGGGGTCGAAGATCCCCACCAGGCCGAGCAGCGTGAGGTCACCCTCCACCTCGGCCTGGGTGGCGGGCTCGGCCACGACCTCCTTGAGCGCGACCGCGAGCACCCGCAGACCGCGCTCGGCCATGGCGTCGTCGGCGGCGCCGACGTCGCGTCGCGCGGCCTCGTCGAAGGCGACGTCGACGCCGTCGATGCGCACGCGAGTGCACCGGGCGCCCACGGCCTCGGGTGAGCCCTTGACGTAGGCGTGCACGCCGCGCTCGTCGCGGTGCAGCGTGGTCATGATCTTGCGGTCCGGGTCGAAGGGGAAGGCGCCGACTCGTGGCGCGCGCGTCTCTTCGAGCGCGCGGTCGATCCCGGCCTTGAGCGCCGCCACGACGATCGCGCCCTCGGTCGTGTCGCCCACCACGCGCCAGGACGAGGTCGCCGTGGGGGGGTGGAGACGGGCGTCGCTGCACAAGGTCGCCACGCGCAGCAGCTCCTCGACGACCGCCACGTCGCTCACCTCGCCGTCGGGGGCGTAGCCCACGCCGCTCACCGGGTGGAACCCTCGGGAGGCGTAGATCGTCTCGAGCGTCATCTCGGCCTTGGTGAGGGTACCCGTCTTGTCGGTGCAGATGACCGTCGTCGAACCCAGCGCCTCGACCGCGGCGAGGCGGCGGATGAGGGCGTGGCGTCGGGCCATGCGCCTCACGCCGATGGCCAGTGACACCGAGAGCGTCGCCGGTAGACCCTCGGGCACCAGGGCGACCATGACGCCCAGGGCGAAGATGAACGACACCGCCGCGGGACTGCCGGTGACGACGCGGGCCACGAAGATCGCGATACCGACGCTCAGGGCCACCACCGCGACCCGGCGCGCCATGTTGGTCACCTGGCCCTGCAGGGGGCTCTGCTCGCTGGGTTGGCTCTCGGTGAGTTGGTAGATGCGACCGAACTCCGTGGCCAGTCCGGTGGCGATGACGACCGCGCGCGCGGTGCCGTGGGTGACGGTGGCGCCCATGACCACGACGTTGGGCGCCTCGACCAGGGTGAGGGGCGACCCCGACGCCTCCGCGGTGCGCGCCACCGGCTGACTCTCGCCCGTCAGGGCCGCCATCTCGATCGCGAGGTCCTGCGCCTCGACCACGCGACAGTCGGCCGAGACGACGTCGCCGGCCTCGAGCACGACGAGGTCCCCGGGCACCAACTCCTCGGTCGCCACCTCGCTCAACTCACCCGCGCGCAGTACCCGCGCCGTGTGGGGCACCATGTCCTGGAGCGCCTCTGCGGTTCGCTCCGCCGAGTGCTCCTGCGCGAAGCCGATCAGGGCGTTCAGGATCACGACGGCGAGGATCCCGAGGGTCAACTCGAGGTTCGCGTTGTTGTGCGGCGACGTGGCGAAGTAGGTGAGTAGCGTGAGGCCCGCCGACACCATCAACATCACCGCGAACATGTTGGTGAACTGCGCGGCCAGTTCGAGGGCGATCGAAGGGCGCCGCGGGTGCGGGAGGACGTTGCGTCCGCTGGTGAGTCGACGCGTCGTCACGTCCGCCTCGTCGAGACCGGAGCGCGAGCTCCCCAGGGACGCGAGCGCCGTCTCGGCGTCGAGCACGGTGATCTCGTTAGGGTCGCGCGTCAGGGCGGCGCCGGTCGACTGATTCGCCGGTCGCCGACGCGCGGCGCCGACGCGCCGCCTCACGACGCCGGGGACGCTTCCGTTGACTCCCACGTCACACCCTGTCGCTGCGCGGGCCACGGTGTCCAGAGCCGAAGGTCACCGGCCCCGGCGAGAGTCGTGCGCGTCCGCCGCTACCGCCAGGGTCGAACGACGGGCCCCGCCATATACTTCGCGATATGGCCGTGTTCTTCTGGGTGGTGATCATGGTGGTGAGTGGTCTGGCCGAACTGCACACCAACGCGCTCGCCGCGCTCTTCGTGGGCGTGGGCGCGGGCGTGGCGTTCATCGTGGCGCTGGGGGGCGCGTCCTTCCCCGTCCAGGCGCTGGTGTGGCTGCTGGTCACCGCGATCACCATGGCCCTGCTGCGTCCCGTCGCCCTCAAGAAGTTGCGCCATCCCGCCGGCGACCTCACCCAACCCATGTCGAGCGCGCTCACCGGTCAGTTCGGGGTCGTCCAGGACGAGGTCGGCGACGAGGTCCATCCCGGTCGCATCACGATCCACGGGGAGTCGTGGCGCGCGGTGAACGAGCTCGGCGTGGTGATCGCCGTGGCGACGCCGGTGGTCGTCACCAAGGCCCTGGGCACCACCTTGTGGGTGGAACCGCGCGAGCAGCCCCACGCCTGACCTCTCGACGGGCACGAGCGGCGAGGTCTCAGGCACCCGCGATCGGGGACGTGGTGGGCACGTCGGACATGACGCTGCGCAGCGCTTGGGCCGCGCCGAGCAACGCGGCGCTCTCGGCGGGGATGACCAGTTTGGTGTTCTGCGACGCCGCGAACTTTGCCAGGGTGTCGAGTTGGAGGATGGCCACGAGCGTCGGGTCGGGATCTTGCTCCTTGATCGCGGCGTAGACCAGCGAGACGGCCTGGGCGCGGCCCTCGGCCTCCAAGATGGTGGCCTGGCGCAGACCTTCGGCGCGCAGGATGGCCGATTGCTGGGCGCCCTCGGCTTCCTTGATCGCGGCCTGACGCTCGCCATCGGCGACGTTCACCGCTGACATCTGGGTCCCCTCGGACTCGAGGATGCGCGCGCGCTTCTCCTGGTCCGCCTGCTTCTGTAGGGCCATGGCCTGCAGGATCTGCTCGGGGGGCGTGATCTCGAGGACCTCCACGCGGTTGATCCGCACCCCCCACTTGTCGGTCGCCTCCTCCATCTGGTTCTGCAGGAGCGTGCCGATACGCTCGCGCTGGGAGAAGGCCTCGTCGAGGGTGATCGATCCGAACACCGCGCGCACCGAGGTGCGCGCCAGGTTGTCGGTGCTGGTGAGGTAGTCGGAGTTGGTGAAGAGGGCGAGGCGCACGTCGACGACCTGGGAGAAGATCGTGGCGTTGACGATGACGGCGACGTTGTCGCGGGTGATCACCTGCTGGCGGTCCCCGGTGCGCGGTGTCTCGCGCACGTCGACGATCCTCATCACCTCGATGAAGGGCACGATGAAGGTCAGCCCGGGGTTGCGGATGGCCTTGAACTCCCCGAACCTCGTCACGACGCCGACGAAGCCCTGCTGGACCACCCGCACCGCTTTGACCAGCAGGACGATCACCCCTAGAACCACGATGATGGCGATGCTCAAGATGACGATGTTCACGGCGGTACCCTCTTCTGCTCCGCACCACCGGCGCCCCGTGCGTTGAGGTGCTCCAAGGCGGAGTGTACTTCTCCGGGCAGCGAATAGTCTGAGTGACATGTCTGACACCTTGGTCGCGCGCGACGTCGTGCAACGAGTACTCACCGAGTCCATGGGCCGCGGCGCCGATTTCGCCGAGGTCTTCGTCGAGGACCGCGCGAGCTCCTCGGCGACCCTGGACCAGCGCCGCATCCAGGAGCTGAACTCCAGTCGTTCGCGCGGGGCGGGCATCCGGGTGGTGATCGGCGAGACCACGGGCTTCGCGCACACCGCCGACCTCACCGAGGAAGGACTGTTGAGCGCCGCGCGCGCCGCCGCCGCGGTCGCCCGCGAGGGACGCGGCGGCGTGCGCCACGCCGCGCTCGAGCCCCTACGCGATCACCGCTCGCGCGCCGAGGTGACGCCGGGGAGCGTGGCCAAGTCGAAGAAGATCGAACTCATGACGCGGGCCGACGAGATGGCGCGCGCGAGCGGTGACGCCATCACCCAGGTGCAGGTCGCCCTGGCCGACTCGACGCGTCGATTCGTCGTGGCCAATTCCGAAGGCGTCTACGCCGGTGACGATCAGGTCCGGACGCGATTCGCCGTGTCGTGCGTCGCCAACGGCGACGGGGGAATGCAGACCGGGTACCGACCACTGGCCGCCACGAGGGGGTTCGAGATCCTCTCGCCCGACGCCATCGACGAGGCCGCGCGCGGCGCGGCCCAGCAGGCGCTCACGAAGCTGTCGGCGCGGCCCGCGCCCTCGGGCGACCTGCCCGTGGTGCTGGCGGGAGGTTCGGGGGGCATCCTCTTTCACGAGGCGTGCGGGCACGGACTCGAGGCCGACGCCGTGTTGAAGCAGGCCTCGGTGTACGCGGGCAAGGTGGGCCAACGCGTCGCCAGCCCCCTGGTGACCCTGGTGGACGACGGGACGATGTTCGGAGAGTGGGGCTACTTCGCCGTGGACGACGAAGGGCATCGCGCCGCGCGCAACGTCCTGATCGAGAACGGCGTCCTGACCGACTACATGTGGGACTACCTGCGCGCGCGCCGCGAGGGTCGCGTCTCGTCGGGCAACGGGCGCCGACAGAGTTACGCGCACCTGCCGATGGTGCGCATGACCAATACCTACCTCATGGCGGGGGACGAGAGCGCCGAGGAGATCGTGGCGCAGACCCCGCGCGGCGTCTACGTGGCCCAACTCGGCGGCGGACAGGTCAACACCGCGACGGGCGACTTCGTCTTCGGAGCGACGGCGGCGTTCTTGATCGAGAACGGACGCATCACGACGCCCCTGCGCGACTGCAACCTCATCGGCAACGGTCCCGAGATCCTCAACCGGGTCGACGCCGTCGCCACGGACTTCTCGACCACACCGGGGACCTGCGGCAAGGACGGCCAACAGGTCGCCGTGGGGTGCGGTCAGGCCACGATGCGCCTCTCGGGCATCACGATCGGGGGGACCGCGGCGTGAGTGACTTGCTCGATACCGCGCAGCGACTGCTCGAGAGGGTGGGCGCCAGCGAGGAGATGGAGGTCTTCGTGTCGCGGGGCGTGGAGACCGAGGTCCAGGCCTACGACGGCGAGATCGAGAACCTCTCGAACTCCGCCTCGGCGGAGATCGGCGTGCGGATCCTGGTCGACGGACCCCAGGGCGCGCGGGTGGGCAGCGCTTACGCGGGTTCCCTCGACGAGGCCGCCATCGCCGAGGCCATCGCCAGTGCGCGTGACAACGCGCACTTCGCCACGGAGGACGAGTTCGTCGCCTTCGCTCGCCCCGACGGGGTGGACCCCGTGGCGTTGTCGCTGAGCGACCCCGGGGTGTCGACGACGCCGATGGAGCGCAAGGTGGCGCTCGCCCTCGAGCTCGAGGCCATGGTGCGCCGCGGGGACCCGCGGATCCGTCAGGTCGATGCGGCCAACTACTCGGACTACGTCTCGCACGCCGCGATCGTCTCGACGACCGGTATCTCGTCGAGCCTGGAGCGTTCCGGGGCCTTCGTCTCGGTGGAGGCCATCGCCGCCGACGAGCACGGTGACCAGACCGGCTGGGGCCTCTCGGTGGGGCGTTCGCCCGAACAGCTCTCCCTCGAACTCGCCGCGGGTGACGCCATCCGGCGCGCCACGAGGATGTTGGGCGCGGTCAAACCCGCCTCGTTCAAGGGGGTGGCCGTCTTCGATCCGCGTACCGCGGCGACCCTCTGGTCGATCATGGGTAGCGCCCTGAGCGGCGACGCGGTCGTGCGGGGTCGCTCCTTCTTCGCCGGACGCCTGGGCGAGATGGTCGCGTCGCCGCAGGTCACCCTGATCGACGACCCCACCGACGCGCGGCACTTCGCGGCCAGCCCCTTCGACGCCGAGGGCCTCGCGTCGCGACGCAACGAGCTCATCACTCAGGGGCGCCTGCGCCAGTTCGTCTACGACACGGTGTCGGGGCGACGCGCGGGAGTGGCCTCGACGGGTAGCGCCGTGCGCGCGGGAGTGTCGGGCTCGCCGTCGGCGGGGTGTCGGGCCCTGCAGCTGGTGCCGGGCGACCAGGACCAGGACGCGATCTTTCGCCTCGTGGGCGACGGGGTGTTCGTCGAGTCGCTGACCGGCGTGCATTCGGGGGTGAACCCGATCTCGGGCGACTTCTCGGTGGGCATCACGGGACTCATGATCCGCGACGGCGTGCTGGCCGAGCCCGTGCGCGAGGTGACGATTGCCTCGACGCTGCAGCGCATGCTGCTCGACGTGTTGATGGTCGGCAATGACGTCCAGTGGCTCCCGGGGACCGCGGCCGCCCAGACGCTGGCCATCGACGGGGTAGCCCTGTCGGGCCGCTAGGTCAGTCCCCCGACGTCGAGGTCGAGGTGGTGGCCGGCGCCGGGGGTGGGGCGCTCGTCGTGGTCGACGACGTCGTCGCCGGCGGGGTGGAGGACGACGTCGACCCGCGCGAGTCGGTCTTGTAGAAGCCCGAACCCTTGAAGACGATACCCACGCCGGAGAACACCTTACGCAGCGGCCCGCCGCAGGAGTCGCAGACGCTCAGGGGCGCGTCGGAGAACTTCTGCACCGCTTCCACGCGCAGGTGGCAGTTCTGGCATTCGTATTCGTAGGTCGGCATCAACCTTCTCTTTCCCACACAGTCACACCAGTTTACCCCCCCTCGTCGCCCCCTCGTTCGCCGCGTCAGTAGCATGACGTGGTGGACGACTTCCACCAGTTACGACCTTCGCCCCTCGGGGGCACCTTCCCCCGCGACCGCGGCCCCTCCGAGGTCTCGGCGCGGCGCGCCCTCGCTCGCTGTCGCGTGATGATGGCGCCGGCCACGACGGCCGCGATCGCCGCCAACGCCACGGCCAAGGGTGACGTCTTGGCCACCGCCCGCGTGGCCGGGATCCAGGCCGCCAAGGCCGCCGCCACGCTCTTGCCCATGGCCCACCAGGTCCTCGTGGGCAACGTCTACGTCAACTTCACCATCGGCGACGTGTACATCGAGGTGGAGGCGGGCGTCGACACCGTGGACCGCACCGGGGTGGAGATGGAGGCGCTGGTGTCGGTGACGATGGCCGCGCTGACGATCTACGACATGTGCAAGTCGATCGACCGCACGATGACGGTGGAGCAGGTCGCGCTCTGGGAGAAGTCCGGCGGTCGCTCCGGGGCCTGGCGACGCACCCTCGACGAGGACGGCGTGACGGATTCACGATGAGTGGTGCGATGCCCCCCGGGTCCAGGCGCTACCCTTCTCGGTGATGAGAGAGAACGATGAGTGCTAGTCGGGCCGCGGCCGAGCCCGGCCGCGAGCGCGTCGTCGCCCTGGTGCTGCTCCTACAGCGCGCCTGGGCCGAGCGCCGGGCGCTGACCCAGGAGGAGATCGTCCGCGACCTCACGGTCGACGAGTACCCCGTCACCTCGAAGTCCCCGCGCAAGGTCCGCGCCTACGAGGGCAACGACGCCGCGGTGCGACAGAAGTTCGAGCGCGACAAGGCGCGGATCCGCGACCTCGGATTCCAGATCGAGACCGTCGTGCGCGCCGACGACCTCACGGGGTATCAGATCGACCCCAGCAGCGGCTACGCGCCGCCCCTGCACTTCACGCGCGACGAGAGTCGCGTCGTGGCGACGGCCCTGGGCTTCTGCGGCTTCGGCAAGTCGGGCGCCTTCAGCGTGTTCAACGAGGGTCCCGCCGGCGACGGCGGCCTCGAGTTCTCCGCCTACCTGACCCCGGCGATCCGCGCGATCAAGGTGCGCCGCACCCTTCGCTTCGACTACCAGTCGTCGGTGCGCAAGGAGCGCGTCGTGGAGCCGCTCGAGATCCTGCACCAGGGCGGGACCTCGTATCTGGTGGCCCGCGAGGTCGGCGCCGGCATGATCAAGGGCTACCGCTTCTCGCGCATGACCTCGATGCCCGTGGTCCTCGACGAGAGCTTCCACGTCGACGAGGCGACCCGTGAGCTCGCCGCGTCGTGGCGACCGCAGTACCAACGCCGCCCGACGCCCATCGACGTGGTCGTGTGGACGAATCGCGACTACGCGGACCTGTTGGTGCGCCAGTACGACGGGGCGACGGCGGCCCACAAGAAGGACGGGCGCGTGGAGGTGGGCATCACCTTCGACAGCCCCCACGCGGCCCTGCGATTCGTCCTCGAGGGGGCGCAACGGGTCCGCCTGGTCAGTCCCAAGTCGCTCATCAAGGAGCTGCGCCAGTGGTTGGTGCGCGTCAATCGAGGTAAGACCCCCTCGGCGCAGGACATCAAGTTCACCTCGGCCACGGCGGGCGACGTGCTGGGCCAGACCCTGCAGCTGCTGCACGCGGTGTACAACGCCGAGGACGGACTACGCATCTCGGAGCTCGCCAACCGGTTCTCCCTGGCGCCGGAGCTCGTCCGGTCCATCATGGGACGGCTCGTGACGATGGAGCCGATGGTCGGCGCCTTCGACGGGGCGACCGGCTTCGCCGCGCGCATCATCAAGGACTGCGACGATTGGGACCACGAGGACACCGACGACTCGACGTATCGGGTGGAGTTCGTCTCCGAGGACGACGAACCCTCGTCCTTCATGTGGCGCGACCTCTTCGAGCTCAACGTGGCCCTTCGCGAGGCCTCGCGGCTCTTCGAGGATCCCGCCATCTTCTCGGCGATCGACAAGATCGAGGAGGTGACCAGTCACTTCATGCGCGTCGAGCATCCCCACAACGAGCAATTGCTCTCACAGGTCTACGAGGCGGTGACGCGTCACGAGCAGTTGAAGATCACCTACGTCTCGGGGACCACGGAGGTGGCGGAGGAGCGCTGCATCGAACCCACCGAGGTGAAGGTGCTCAATGGCCACAGCTACGTGCGGGCGTACTGCCTGACCCGCGACGACTGGCGGACGTTTCGCGTGGACCGCATCGGGAAGATTCTGGCCAAGTCACCGGCGTCGGAGCCCCGGGGCGCGGACCCCGTCGCCAACTGGTTGACCGCGGTCGCCGAGGAGGGCGACGAGGTCGTGGTGGTGCTCGAAGGCTACGTCCGGTATCTCTTCGAGCCGTTACCGGGCGCGCGGTGGGCGACCCTGGCCGACGGGCGCCACGCGGTGCGTTTCCACCTGTCGGACCCGGCGTTCCTCGATCATCTGATGATCCTGGCGGGACCGGCCGCCGTCGTGGCGACCGAGAAGTACGCCACGGCGGGACACGACGTCGCCCAGCGGATGCTGAGCCAGCTGTAGGCGACCGTTGGACCCCGAGGGGGTCCGGTGCTCAGGGTCATCATCCGTCGCTCGCGCGACATCTCGTATCTCCGTGACGACCGTGGCGAGGAGATCGAGGGCGTGCGCGAGGGGCCCGCGTCGTGGTGGATCCGCGGGACGGGCGACGTGCAGCGCCCCGACGACGTGGCGCGGGTCCTGAGCACGACGGGGCGTTCGTCGGTGGTGGGCTACGACCTGATCGTGGCGGCGCCGCGGCCGATCTCGATCCTGGTGGCCCTGGCGCCCGAGCACGCGGGTGCGGTGGTGGCGGCGCATCGTCGCGCGGTGGAGGGCGCGCTGGGGTACCTCGAGGAGCGCGCCGTCGTCGTGCGCGACCGGCGTGGGGGAGAGGAGCGCGACCTCGCCGGTCGCTGGTCGCACGTGGTCGGTTTCACCCATGGTGTCAATCGCCACGGCGAGCCGCACCTGCACGACCACGTCCTGGTGGGCGCCCGACCCGCGGGCGCGCGCGTGGTACTTGATTCGCGGGCCCTCTTCGCGCACGGCGCCGCCGCGGACGCGCTGTATCGCTGCAGCCTGCGCGCCGAGGTCGCGCGCACCACTCCCTTCGTCCCGTGGCGCTCCTTCGAGGGCGTCGAGCACGTCCAGGGTCTCGACGAGGGAAACCGGGTCCTTTGGGGAGGGCACCACCCCGATCGCGGGGCCAAGCGACACTGGAGTCGCCTCGACGCGCGCGACGCCTGGGCCCGGGACCTCGCGCGCTTCGAACCCCACGGAACCCGACGTTCGCCCCTCGCGCGCGTCGACGAGTTGAGCGAGCACGCCTTCGCCGCGGCGTTCGAGGGACGAGACCTCGTCGCGCGTCGTCACGTGCTGGCGGCGTGGGCGAACGCGGCCACCTTCGGCGTCGACGCCGCCAGCGTGAGTGCGAGCGTCGATCACTGGTACCCCGAGTTGCGTGACTCGCGTGGGGTGCACGAGGGACTGATCGGGGTACGCACGGCGCGCATGGTCGAGGTGACGCGCCACGGCGCGCGCCCGTTGCACGTCGAGGACCTCGAGCGATGGCGTCAGCGATCGCGTGAGCGATCGCGCGAGGGGCTGGAGCGTTCGAGGTAGTGACGGAAGCGCGGATCGCGGTAGGACGCCGTGAGCTCGATCCACCCGAGTTCGTTGCGCTGGTTGAGACCGAGGGCGTATCCCGGTCGTCCGCGCGCGACGTCGCCCACGGTGGCGTTGTCGCGCTCGATCCACGAGCGCGAGTACCCGTCGGTACGTCCGCGCCGCGACACCTGCACGCTGTGCGTCGCCACGAGGGATCGCCCCGCGAGATGCTGCACCATCTCCAACGTGGTGCGGTCGGCGATGCCCGGAAGGATCACCGTGGTCGAGAAGAGTGAGAGGAACCCGTCGGCGTGGGGACCCCAGCGACCACGCGCTTGGCTGAGGTCCTGCAGGCACGCGAGCGTGATCACCCCTTGACCGCCACCCTCAGAGACCA
>JAGXBH010000035.1 GCA_018971185.1 Acidobacteriota bacterium | reverse complement strand
GCTTCGAACGCGAGTTGCGCGACAACTTCGGCGTCGAGCCGCTGGGACATCCCTTCGTGCGACCACTGGTGCGTCATCAACACTGGCCCGAGGGGTGGCACCCGATGCGCCGTGGCGCCGGGCCGATGCCCGCTCCACGACCCGACGCGGGACCCTACCCCTTCGTCGAGGTGCGTGGCGCCGGGGTGTACGAGATCCCGGTGGGTCCGGTGCACGCGGGACTGATCGAGCCGGGGCACTTCCGGTTCTCGGTCGTGGGTGAGACCATACTCAAGATGACCGCGCGGCTCTGGTACGTGCACCGGGGCGTGGAACTGATGTTCCAGGGCGTCGACGTCCACCAGGGGGTCGAGGTCGCCCAGCGCGTCGCGGGCGACAGCGCCCTCGCGCACTCCCTGGCCTACTGCATGGCGGTGGAGGAGGCCACCGGTCTCGAGGTGCACGAGGACCAGCGACATCTGCGCGCGATGCTTCTCGAGATGGAGCGCCTCTACAATCACGTCGCCGACGTGGGGGCGATGTGCAATGACGTGAGCTACGCGGTGGCGAGCGCTCGCGCGCAGACGTTGCGCGAGAGACTGTTGCGCCTCAACGAGGCCACCACCGGACACCGCCTGCTGCGCGGCGCGCTCGACGTCGCCGTGACGCGCGTGCGCTCGCTCCCGAGCGAGCGAGAACTCAAGGAGATCGGCGAGGGTTTCGACGACCTGGTGGGCCTGGCGCTGTCGAACTCGGTCGTCGTCGACCGCTTCGAGGGCACCGCCGTGCTGAGTCGCGACGACGCCGCGGCCATCGGCACCCTGGGGGTGGTGGCCCGATCCGCGGGGCTCGAGTGCGACGCGCGCTGGTCGCACCCCTTCGTCGCACCCGCGCCCTCGGTGGTGCGTCACGAGGCCGGCGACGTCATGGCTCGCTTCGTCCAACGCGTCGAGGAGTTCCGCGATTCCCTCGAGATGGTGCGGCGACTGGCGGGGAGCGCGACCCGACTCGAGGTCGCGGCGCACGGTCGCGGCGCTCCTCGCTCGTCGGGGGTGGGGATCGTCGAGGGTTGGCGCGGCACCGTGGTCCATCGCGTCGAGGTCGACCCCGGGTCCCGAGTGTCGCGCGCGCGCATCGTCGACCCCTCGTTCTTCAACTGGCCGGCCCTGGCCATCGCGCTAAAGTCCACGATCGTGCCCGACTTTCCCCTGGCCAACAAGAGTTTCAACCTGTCCTACGCGGGCAACGACCTCTGACGCCGTGGGTCGACCGGCGTGGAGCGGTCGGGTTCAGCTCGGCGTCGCGGGTCGCTCGCTCGAGTTCGAGGCGAGTCCCGCGTAGGGGCGCGGCACTCGTTTGAGGGTGTCGTCACTGGCGACGAAGACCGCGACGCCCACGCGTTCGCGCTTGGCCTGGTACATTGCGACGTCCGCGCGCCGCAGGAGCTCGAAGGGGTCGTTCCCCGCGTCGAGGGCGACGCCCATGCTGGCGCTGAGGCGCACGCGGTGGCCCTGGAGGGCGAACTCCTCGGCCGTGGTGGCGAGTAGCTCGTGGGCCAGGTCGACGAGGTCCTCCTGGGGGGCCACCCTCACCACCGCGAACTCGTCGCCCCCGAGCCGCGCCAGGGTGCCGCGTTCGGCGAGACGATGCGCGAATCGCTGGGAGATGATGCGCAGCAACTCGTCGCCCGCGGCGTGGCCGATCTCGTCGTTCACCTCCTTGAACCCGTCGAGGTCGATGAGGATGACCCCGACGCGACGCGAGTCCGTCACGCGGTGCAGCTCTTCGATGAGCTCGAAGAGCCGGCGACGATTGGCGAGCCCGGTGAGGGCGTCGGTACGCGCGTCGTGCGAGGAGGTGAGCGCGAGGCGCCGCTCCTCGCGCAGGGCGAGCCACATGCGCGCCATCACCAGCGCCGACGCGGCCAGGGCCAGGGCGCCCACCTCGGGCGGCCGCGGCCAGATCCAGCGCGCCGCGATCACGCCGAGGGCGATGACGCCCGAGACCACCGGTACCGCCGCCACGCTGAGTGACACCTCGTCGCGACGGCGTCGGCGCGTGGCGCCGCGCCGGTCGTGCAGGGAGGCCGCGAGACCCATCAGCCAGGTGCCCACCACGAAGGTCATGTCGGAGAAGGAGACGCCGTGCACCGAGTTGGTCGCGATCTCGCTGACGTGCAGCACGTCGCCCGTGAGCAGGCACGCGACGCCGGCGAGCAACGACCCCGAGGACCACGAGGGGCGATAGCGCGTCGGGGCGAGGGCGGTGGCGAGGAAGACGAGCATCACCAGGTCCGTCACGGGGTAGGCCAAGTCCACCACGGCCGGGGCCCAGCCTCGTCCGTGCGCCATCAGCGGGACGTACCAGATGAAGGCCACCAGCGACGCGACCGCGAGGGCCGCGATGAGCCCGTCGAGTCGCAGACTGGTGCGCACACGCTCGCTCCCGCGCGCGAGGAGCGTGACGGCGACGAGCAACAGCGCGTACGAAAGGAGGTAGAAGATGTCACTGACGCCGGGATTGGGGAGGGGGTGGCGATGGGCGTCGACGGTGACGTAGACCACGTCGGCCACGGAGTTGGCCGCGACGCCGGCGGCCATGAAGAGCCACGCACGACGCACCTCGGGCGAGCGACGCGCCGTTGCGAGCATCGCCAGGGCCGGGATGGTGACGGCGACCAGGTAGAGCGCGCCATCGAGGGAGACGCTGTAGCGGTGGTGGGGATAGACGATGAAGGTGGCGAGCACCGTGGTGAGGACGCACGCCGCGATGATCGACTGGAGCAGGGCGTCGCGCGCCAGGAGGGTCCAGGGGCCGCGACGGTACCAGGGGCGCGGAGCGCCCGGTCCGACCAGTCGCGCGGGGCCCGCGGCGGGTTCGGGTAGCGCGGACACGGCTCAGCCCCCGACTCGACGCGTGGGGCGATGCGGGTCGCGCCGGGGGTCTGTCGCCATGCATCAATGCTGGTCGAGAGACCTCAACGCCCTCTCACGCGCGCCACAATCCCGCCACAACGTCGAAGGAGTCGGCGGTGCGGCCGCCCAGAACCCACGAGGCGTCAGTGGTGCGGCGCGCTCGCCTCGCGCGCGGTGCGTCGCACTACTGCGCCGAGGTGGCAGACGTCGAGGGACGCGCACCGTGCCGGTGGGCGATGTCCTCGAGGGAGACCTGCGAGGTCTCGGGAAGGGCGAAGGTCACGAGGAGACCGAGGAGGGCCGCGACGCCCGCGACCACGAGCATCCCGCGTAGTCCGACGGCGTTCTGGAGTTGGGGGACCAAGAAGACGCCCGCGAAGGCCCCCAGCTTGCCCACACCCGCGGCGATGCCGTGCCCCGTGGTGCGCATCTGCACGGGGAAGACCTCCGAGGGCAGCACGAAGGTGGTCGTATTGGGCCCGAATTCGGTGAACAGGTAGCTGAGGCCGAAGATCGCGATGAAGGGGCCCTCGAGCGTGGTGAACGACGGCACCGCCGCCAGGAGCAAGAAGCACGCGGCCATGATGGCGAATCCGATCACCTGGAGTCGTCGGTGCCCGATGCGGTCCATGCGCCAGATCGCCAGCGCGTAACCCGGCACCGCGAACACCACGAACATCGTGAGTGACAAGACCAGCTTCAGTTCCAGGCTGGCGTGGGGCGAGACCTCCTTCAAGATGCTCGGCAGGGAGAGGGTATTGCCGTAGTAGGCGTAGTCGAAGAGGAACCACCCGCCCGCGGTCCCGAGGATCATCATCAGCATCTGGCGATTGCGCAGGAACTGCGAGAGGCTCAGACGCGTCGCCGGCGCGGCGCTGACGTCGGTGACTCGGATCACGCCGTCGCTGAAGGCGTGCAATTGGGCGGCGGCCGCGAGGCTCTGGCCCTTGACGCTCGCCGAGAACCTGGGCGACTCGGGCATCCTGGCGCGCAGGTAGATCACCGCGGCGGCGGGAATGGCGCCCACGCCCAGGAGCAGCCGCCAGGTCAGCGTGCTCGCGACGCCCGAGGAGAGGAGCGCGAGGCCCACCAGCGGACCGACCACGAGTCCGACGGCCTGCATCGAGAACACCATCGCGACGAGGCGGCCTCGGTTCTTTCGGTTCGAGTATTCGCTCATCAGCACCGCCGAGACCGGGTAGTCGCCGCCGATGCCCAGTCCCAGCACGAATCGGGCGACGACCAGGAGGGTGAGGTTCGTGGCCGCGGCTGAGGCGAGGGCCCCGACGATCATGATGCCCGCGACGACCGTGTAGACAGTCTTTCGCCCCAGGACGTCGGCGACGCGGCCGAAGACGAAGGCCCCCACGAAGGCCCCCAGGATGGCCGACCCGGTGACCCAACTCGTCTGGGTCGTCGAGAGGTGCCACTGCGTGGCGACGATGGTGGCGACGGTGGAGATGACGAAGAGGTCGTAGGCGTCGGTGAAGAAGCCCATACCCGAGATGAGGACCGCACGGTGGTGGAAGCGGCTCGTGGGCGCCTCGTCCAGGAGCGAGTGCACGGTGGCGCCGGTGGCTCCGGTGACTCCGGTGACTCCGGTGGCCACTCCATCCGTGGCCTCCCTCGCGTCGCCCGCGTCTCTGGTGGGGTTCGCGCCACGGGCTGCGGACGAGGTGGTGGCGTCGGTCACGGTGTCCTACTTTCTCAGATGGTCACGACTCGCACCACCTTCGCATCCGGTCGTAATCGCGCGGTAGTGCCAAGGTGAACGGCGAGTGAACACCATCCGAATTCTTGGCGACCTGTTCGTGACGGCACCACGCAGCGGGGCCGACGGGCGCGAGGGGTGGCTCGTCTGGGAGGCGCAGCGTTCCCTAGACCGCGGACCATCCGTTGTCGACCGGCACGACGGCGCCGTTGACGTTGCTCGCCGCGTCCGAGGCCAGGAAGACGATAACCTCGGCCAACTCCGTGGCGGCGGCGATGCGACCGACGTTGGCGTTGTAGCCGCCGATCACGGCGAGTCCCATCGCGTCACCCTTGACGTTGACCTCGAGGCTGGTGGTGACGCCGCCCGGGGCGACGGCGTTGACGCGGATGCCCTTGTCGCGGTAGATGACCGCGCCCGAGCGCGTCAGCCCGATCAGCCCGTGCTTGGAGACGGTGTAGGCGGTGCCCGCCGCACTGCCACGCAGACCGGCCTCCGACGTGACGTTGACGATGGCGCCGTGGCCGCGCGAGAGCATGTGGGGAACGACCGCGCGGGTGAGGAGGAACGGGGCACTCAGGTTGACCCGCAGGACCCTCTCCCACAGGGCGTCGCTGACCTCGTGGGGGCCGCTCATGTCATCCATGATGCCGGCGTTGTTGATCAGGACGTCGACGCCCCCGAAGGTGTCGACGGTCTCACTGACCAAGTTGTCGACGACCGTCTGGTCGCTGAGGTCGCCGACGATGGCCATGGCCACCCCGCCCGCCGCGGTGATCTCGGCGACGGCCTCGGTCGAGGTCTGCGCGTGAAGGTCGGCCACCACCACCGTGGCGCCGCGCTCGGCCAGCAGAACGGCCGTGGCGCGTCCGATGCCCGCACCGCCGCCCGTGACGATCGCCACTTTGCCCTGGAAATCCTTGGTCATCACGCCCTCCGCCTCTTGATTTCGACTCTCGAGGGAAGGGTATCGGCGCCTGCGGCGACCCGCCAGGTTACAAAGTCACTTCACGACCACCCCGCGAGGACCTCAGGCGTCGCCGGCGACGATCCGCCACGGGTGCTCGATGATCCCCGAGAGGGTCTGCAGGAACTGCGCGGCGAGCGCGCCGTCGATGATCCGGTGGTCGGCCGACAGCGTGAAGCGCATGCGCCGGCGCGGCACGACCTGGTTGCCCACGACCACCGCTTCTCGCGTGGTGGTGCCCACCGCCAAGATGGCGGCCTCGGGTGGATTGATGATCGCGGTGAACTCCTCGACACCGTACATGCCGAGGTTGGAGATCGTGAAGGTGCCACCGGACATCTGCTCGATCGAGAGTCCCTTACCGTTGGCCTGCGCCGCTAAGGCCTTGGCCTCGGCACTGATCTCGCTCGTCGACTTGCGGTCGGCGTCCACGATGACCGGGACCACCAGGCCGTTCCTCGACGCGACGGCGACGCCCACGTTGATGCGGTTGTGGACCAGCAGGACCGTGCTCTCGTCGCTGACGTAGGAGGCGTTGACCTCGGGGTGCTCGCGAAGGGCGAGCGCGCTGGCGCGAATCAGCAGGTCGTTGACGCTGATCTTGGTCTGACCCGCAGCGAGTGCGCGCTCGTTGAGGTCGATACGCATCTCCATGAGCTCCTCGACGTCGGCCACGGCGGTGACGAAGAAGTGCGGGATCGTCTGGGCGCTCTCACTCAGGCGTCGTGCGATGATCCGGCGTGACTTCGACACGGTGATCTCTTGGGACGCACGCTTCTCATCGACGATCGGGCCGCTCGAGACGGGCGCGCGCGAGACAGAGCGTGGCGTCGCCGGTGCGGGAGTCTCACTGAGGAGGTCATTGAGGTCCGCGCGGATGATCCGCCCGCCGGGACCCGAACCCGACACCGTGGAGAGGTCGAGGTCGTGCTCACGCGCCAGGCGGCGCACCAGGGGCGAGGCGAAGGGTCCGTCGTGGCCGCGCGGGACCGTCGAGGCGACGTGCTCACTCGCGCCGGGGGAGGTGGCGGGAGCGGGGGCCGTGCGCCCGCTGGCGGGCTCGGGAGCCATTTTTGCGGGAGTCAAGGGTGCGGGAGCGTCCTCGGGCACGACGACGCTCGCTGACGCCGGGGACGAAGTCACTGCGGCGGGAGTGGCGGGAGCGGCCGATTTGCCGTCGTCGAGGGTGGCGATGGGTGTGCCGATGGAGACGGTCGCCCCCTCACTCACCAGGATCTCACTCAGCGTGCCCGACTCGTAGGCCTCGTAGTCCATCGTGGCCTTATCGGTCTCGATCTCGACGAGGACGTCGCCGATCTCCACGTGGTCGCCGGGATGCTTGTGCCACGAGGCGATGGCGCCTTCCTCCATCGTGTCCGAGAGGCGGGGCATCTTGATCTCAATCATGGCTTTGACCAACCTTCTTCAAGCGCCGTCCGACGGCCTCGAGGGTCTGGAATATTGCGTTGACGACGTCGTCGTTGGTCGGCATGGCCGCCGATTCGAGGACCTTCGAGTAGGGCATGGGGACCTCGGCCATCGCCACGCGGCGCACGGGCGCGTCGAGGTAGTCGAAGGCGCCGTCGGAGATGGTGGCGGCGATCTCGGCCCCGATGCCGTAGGTGAGCCAGTCGTCCTCGAGGACGACGGCCGCGTGCGTCTTCTTGACCGAGTTGACGATGGTCTCTCGGTCGAGCGGGCGCAGGCTCATCAGGTCGATGACCTCGATGTCGAGCCCCTCGGACTCCGCGAGCGTCTCGGCCACGTTCTTGGCGATGTAGGCCATGCGCGAGTACCCGATCAGCGTCAGGTCGTGACCTTCGCGGGCGATCTTGGCCTTGCCGATCTCGGCCGGGCGGTCGTCGTCGGGCACCTCGCCCTTGGTGTTGTAGAGCGCCAGGTTCTCCAGGAACAGCACGGGGTCGTCGTCGCGGATGGCCGCCAGCAGCAGCGCCTTGGCGTCGGCCGGGGTGGAGGGGGCGACCACCTTCATGCCCGGGACGAAGGCGTAGTAGAGCTCGATGTTCTGCGAGTGCGTGGCGCCGAGCTGTTGGCCGCCGCCGCCGGGGGTGCGGATCACCAGGGGGACCTTCGCCTGCCCGCCGAACATGCCGTAGACCTTGGCCGCGTGATTCACGATCTGGTCGAGCGCCAACAGGGAGAAGTTGATGGTCATGATCTCCACGACCGGCCGCAGACCGAGCATCGCGGCACCGATCGCCGCGCCCGTGAAGCCCTCCTCGGCGATGGGCGTGTCCTTCACGCGCTTCTCACCGAATTCTGCGAGGAGGCCGGCGGTGATCTTGTAGGAGCCCTCGAACACGCCGATCTCCTCACCCATCAAGAAGACGTTCTCGTCACGCAGCATCTCGGCGCGCAGCGTGTCGTGCAGGGCCTGTCGGTAGGTCTTCATCGTCATCGGCCCACCTCCGCCGAAGGACGCTGCGCCGTCACGAACAGGGCCTCACCGGGCAGGCGTCGCGAGTCGTTGGCCACGGGCGTGGCGTAGTTGTAGTCGAAGAGGGTGGCGACGTCGGGATGGGCACTCGACTGGGCGAAGGCGTCGGCCGCGTCGGCGAGGGCCGACTGCTCCTCGTCGATCCGGTGCACCTCGGCGGCCGTGAGGATCTTCTCCTTGATGAGACGGGCCGCGAGGTTCGGTACCGGGTCGAACTGCGCGAGGTGACTGACCTCCTCGGCCGAACGGTATTTCGCCGGGTCCACGACGGAGTGGCCCCGGAGTCGCTCGCTCACGACCTCGAGGAGGAAGGGGTGACCCGCGCGCGCCGAGGCCACCGCGCGCTGCGCGGCGTCGAACACCGCCTGGGGGTCGAGGCCGTCGACACGTTCGGCGGCCATCGCGTAGGCGCTGGCGCGCTTGTAGATCTCGGGCTCCGCGGACGCCTTGGCCACCGTGGTGCCCATCCCGAGTCCGTTGTTGATGACCACGAAGACCACGGGCAGGTCCCACAGCGCGGCGATGTTGAGCGATTCGTGGAAGGCTCCGATGTTGGCCGTGCCGTCACCCATGGTGCACATCACCACCTCATCGAGGCCGCGATACTTGATGGCGAGGGCCGCACCGGTCGCCAGGGGCAACTGGCCGCCGACGATGCCGTAGCCGCCCAGAAGACGGTGACTCATGTCGAACATGTGCATCGATCCGCCCCAGCCCTTCGAGACGCCGTCGACGCGACCATAGAGTTCGGCCATCGCCCGATTGGGATCGATCCCGCGCATGATGGCGTAGCCGTGTTCGCGGTAGTTCGTGAAGAGATAGTCGGTGTCGCGCAGTGCCCCCATCAGACCCACGACCGCCGCCTCCTCGCCCAGGTTCAGGTGGCAGTACCCGCCGATCAGGGCCTCGGTGTAGGCCCGGGCCGCACGCTCCTCGAAGCGACGGATCAGCATCATGTCGCGGTAGAACTTCACGAGCCGTGCGCCGTCCTCCTTCGAGGTCGCCGCTCTCCTCGACGCGTTGCGCGGGGCGATCGCGCTTCTCGCCGGCGCCTTCTTCGAGCTCGCCTTCTTGGCTGTCACCTTCTTGGCGGCGACCTTCTTGGTACTCGCCTTCTTGGTGGGCTCGTCGGCCGTGGTCAACGCGTTATCGGTCATCGGGGATTCCTTCAACGTCTTGGTGAGATGTTAGGGCGCTAATGCCTTTTTGAGATTAGACCGTAACTTGCTAATCATATTTGAGATACAAAAGCAGAGTCTATCTACTGCGAGGGCAGATTGGCGAGATTCTTAGCACGCCTGACCAGCCTGGGGGCGCGTGCACCGCGTCGACCCCCGGCGGCTCGAGCGCACCAGTATTTGAGGGGTTCGTGGCGATGGGATCGCCCGCAGTGGCGGGTCCGACCCCAGACGAGCGGGTGCCTTGGGACCTTCTGCCCTAGTCGCCATCGAGCGATGCGAAGGCGCCTCTCACATACTTGTTCGAGTCGCGCACGGGCACCGAGGTGCGGATCCGCGCAGTCGCGGAGGTCAGATGAAGGAGTCAATGCCCAAGGTGACGCGACGGGTCTCCATCCGCGGGGTCAGGGTCCTCGCGGTGGCCACGTGGGCCTCCACGATCGGACTCATCATCCTGGGGAGTGCGGTGCGCGTCACCGACTCGGGAATGGGCTGTAAGGGGTGGCCGCTGTGCACCGGAGCACAGGGTTCGATCGCGAGTTTCCACCCGGTGATGGAGGAGTCGCATCGACTCCTCGCGTCGATCGTGACCGTGCTGATACTCCTGCTGGCCTGGAGCGTGCGCCACTGCGAACGCGCGCGACACCTGCGTGGACCTTCACTGGTGGGTGTCGGCGTGATCGGCGTACAGATCGTGCTCGGCGCGGTGACGGTCTTCGCCAAGAACGCACCCTTCACGGTGGCGCTGCACCTCCTCACGGCGACGCTCTTCCTCGGCGTGTCGAGCGTGCTGGCGGTCGTCGCCTTCATCTCGCCCGAGCGCGGATGGTCGTTGCGCACCGGGACCGGACCCTTGGCTTGGGCCGCCGTCGCCAGTCTCTACACCGTGATCATCTCGGGTTCGGTCGTCGTCAGTGCGGGCGCCCAGTCGGCGTGCGCCGCGTGGCCCCTGTGCCTGCACTCCTCCGCCGCGACGTCGCTACTCCTCGTGCAGACGGCTCATCGCGGAATGGTCCTCGTGGCCTCGGTGTTGGTCGTCGCCTTCCTCCTCGTGCAGTTGCGCTCGAAGCGCGCGAGCGGTGGCGTGAGGGTCGTGGCGCGCCTCGCCCTGGTCCTGTTGGCGACGCAGGTGGTGGTGGGCGCGATGAGCGCGATCTGGAGTTCGCACACGGAGGTGGCCGACGTGCACCTGGCCGTCGCGTCACTGCTGTGGTCCTCGGTGGTGGCGGTACTCACGCTCTCCGCGAGTGAACCCCGTGCGCCCGAGGAAGTCTCACGGCGACGCCAGGCGCCGCGCGTGCGCGCGTAGGCGGAGGGACCGGTCGGGCGACCATCGGGGAGTGCCGGAGGTCGCGACGCGTTGCGATGCGCGTAGTCGAGCCAGGCGTCGCGTGGGGGTGACGTCACCATCGAGCGGCGGCGTCGTTGAATGAGTGCCGTCGGTGGTGACTGGTCACCGGTACCACACGCGGCCGTCGAAGAGGCGGCGCGCGGTGCGATAGAACGTGCCGGACCTCGCCGTCCACTCGCCGTCGGAGTGCTCCACGACCGCATCGACCGAGAGGACGCCCGAGGGCATGGCCAGACGAAGCGCGTCGCCCGGACTCGCCGCGACGAGACGCGCGACGATCGAGCCCGGCAGTCGAGCGGCCACGGCGGTGCACAGGGAGACGGTGAGGGGGAGGGCTCGGTGGGGCTGACCGTTGGAGATGACGCGCGCCACGAGGTCGGCGTCGCCGGCGGCGAGGTCGAGTCCCGACGAGGTCCTCGAGGCGCGGGGTTCACTCACCACGCAGACGAAGGGCACGCTGGGAACGGCCGCGGCGCTGGTGACGTCGGCGGTGATGCTCATCCGTACCGACGCCGCGCGTCGGATCGATTCGAGCAGTGCCAAGACCTCGGTTCGCGACTCGAGCTCGTCGGGTAGTTCCACCCCGCTGAGGCCGACGTCGCGGGCGCGCACGAAGACCGCGGCGTTGGCCGCGTCGACCATGGAGACCTCGACGGCACCGAGACCGTCGACGTCCAGCCACTGCGCCGCGTGACCAGTCGGTAGGAGGGCACCGGTCGTCGCACCACCGGGGGCGAGGAAGTCGAGGCGGATAGGGGCGCCCGTCGTGCCCACGCCCGGAATGGTGAACTCCCCGTCGTAGCGGGCGTGTGGCCCGTCGACCTCGAAGGTGGAGCGGATGATCTTGTTCGTGTTGGTGTTGTTGATCCGCACCACGCACCGCTGCGCATCGGCGCCGACGAGTCCTTCGTCGTACGCGAAGGGTCCGACGGCGGAGCTCATGTTGCCGCAATTCGACCTCAGGTCGATACGACGCTCCTTCACCGCCACCTGCACGAAGGTGTAGTCGACGTCCGCGTCCTCGCGCGTGGGGGGCGCGAGGACGCAGACCTTGGAGAGCGAGGAGATGCCGCCGCCCATCCCGTCGAGCTGTCGGCCGTAGGGATCCGGTGAGCCCATCATCGCACAGAGGACGTCGGCCCATTCGCCCTCGTCCTCGGGCAGGTCACGTCGGTGCAGCATCAGGCCCTTGCTCGTGCCCCCGCGCATGAAGACGGCCGGGAGCGAACGTTGACTCACGCGCGGACCTCGGTGGGGCCGCGGCGCTCGAAGAGGCCCCCGACGAGCCCGTCCACCACCAGATGCGACGCCGGCACCACCACGTTCAGTCCTCCCAGGTCGGCCGCCTCGACGTCGCGAAGGCCGAGGGCCGTGGTCAGGAACCGCTCGCGTTCCTCGTCGGGTACCAGGTGGGCGGTCAGACTCGTGAACTTGCCCACGTAGTCATCTCGGGTGAAGGGGCTCTGCCCGCGAGGGTGCGCGTGCGCCACGTCGATCTGGTCGACGATCTCGCGTCCGTCGTGCAGGCGTATCACGGCGCGCCCGCCGAAGGCCCGCTGCATCGGGTCCTCGTGGTGGTAGCGCTGATCCCACCAGGGGTCCTCGACGGTGCGGATCGAGCGCCAGAGACGGACGGTGCAAGGGCGCTGGGCGCGCTCACGGAGGTAACTCGTCTCGTGGTGCCAGTGGCCGTCCTCGAGGGCGACCGCGAAGATATACATCAGGCTGTGATCTAGGGTCTCGCGACTCGCGCCGGGGTCGTACTTCTGGGGATCCCCCGACCCGCTGCCAATGATGCGATGCGTGTGATGAGAGGTGTGGATCACCACCTCGTCGATCTCCGAGGTGGACGCGATGGTCCCACGCAGGCGAAAGGCGAGGTCGATCCACGCCTGGGCCTGGATCTCGGCGGAATAGGCCTTGGTGTAGGTGTCCATGATGGCGCGCTTCGCCTCACCCGCCTCGGGCAATCGGACCCGATAGTGTGCGGCGGGTCCGTCGAGCAGCCACGCGATGATGCTGTCGTCACCCTCGTAGATCGGGGCCGGGGAGGTGTCGCCACGCAGCGCGCGATCCACCGCCTCCACCGCGAGCTTGGCGGCGTGGGCGGGCGCGTGGGCCTTCCACGTGGAGATGGCCCCTTTGCGCGATTGACGCGTCGTCACGGTGACGTGCACGACGTGGTTGATCGCCTGATAGGTCACGTCGACGGGGAGTCGGAGCGCGGTGGCGATTCCCGCGACCATGCCCGCCGCGATATGGGGGAGGTGGTCGATGCGGTGCGTGTGCAGTGAGATGGCCCCGGTGAGGGCCCCCGAGACCTCGTAGGCACTCGCCACACCCGCCAGGAGGTCGTGGCCCGTGGCGCCGCATTGCTGGGCGACGGCGACGATCGCTGAGATCATGTCGCCGGGATGGTTCATGTCCTGGGCCAAGTAGGTGTCGTGGAAGTCCAATTCGCGCACCGCCGCAGTGTTGGCCCAGGCGGCCCACTCGCACGAAACGCGACGGAGCGGATCGACGCCGATCACCGTGGCTCCGCCGCGATGCGGGTGCGCGAGGGCTTGGGCCCGGGCGTTGGCGACCGGGGGGCGCCGCAGGGCTGCCACGGCGACGCCGGTGTTGTCGATGACGCGATTGATGATAATCTCGGCGACGTCATCGTCGAGCCCGACGGGGTCGCCGGCCACCACCGCGAGTTTCCAGGCGAGTTGCTCCTCACGCGCGAGCGACTGTGAGCTCGGATGCACATGCACGTCGTGGTCTCTCATGGCCTGCCTCGATCGGTCGCCGCCGGGCGGCGTTGACCGGCACCATCTTGCCCGGTGCGCTCGACGCGGGTGGCGGATGGTCTGGCCCGACCCCCGAGGAGCCCACTTTGAGGCGGATCGGCGCTACGCGAGAGAACCTGAGGGCACCGGGAATATCGCTCAACTGTGACGCGTCGGTGAGGGAGGGATCGGCGATCGCCGTTCGGATCATCCGGACCGATAGTGGGGTGGCGATGAACACCTTCGCCGGCGTCGTTAGAGGTAAAGAATCTTGAGATTCGATGTCGAAGGGAAGCAGGTCCATTCGACGTATGTGCGAAAGTAACCCTACCAACGAGACAAAAGGAGCAAGAGATGCCTCGATTCATGGGATTCGTGCGGATGGCCGAAGGTGTCGGATCGCCACCACAAGCATTGTTTGACGCGATGGACAAATTCATCGGTGAGCGGGCCGTCAATGGCGTGTTTCTTGACGGTGGTGGGCTCTACGGGACGGAAGATGCCATCAATTACGTCGTTCGTCAAGGTGAGGTCACGCGCGTCGACGGGCCCTACGCCGAGGCCAAGGAGGTCGTCGGGGGCTGGGCGATCATGGAATACCCGAGCATCAAGGACGCCGCGGACGACCAGCGACTCTTCGCGGAGTTGCACGCGCAGTTCTGGCCCGAGGTCACAGTGATCGCCACCCTGCGTCAGATTTCGACCGGCCCTGAAGCGCCCGGCGCGTGAGCGCCGTCCAGTCGATCCACGCGCGTTCGTACGTGGATCGACTGGTCCAAAGGCTTGGACTCTAAGGTGAGCGTAGTGACGGAACAGACTCGCCTTGACGATGTGCAGCGAGCCGCACGTGACGTGTGGAGGCGAGAATCGGCGCGTCTTGTCGGGGCGCTCACTCGATTGACTCGTGACGTTGGTGTTGCCGAAGACCTCGCACAGGATGCGCTCGTCGCGGCGCTGGAACAGTGGCCCTCCTGTGGTGTCCCTGACAACCCCGCGGCGTGGCTCATGGTTGTCGCAAAGCGACGGGCTATCGACCACTTCCGACGTGCTGAGCGACTTCGCCGCAAGGTCTCAGAACTTGAGGGCGCCCTAGGGGAGCAAGCGTCGTCCAGCGTCGAGGCACAGTTCGATTACGTCGACGACGATGCGCTCCGACTCATCTTTCTCTCGTGCCATCCGACGCTGACACCAGAGTCTCGTGCGGCGCTCACGTTGCGACTCGTCGGTGGTCTCAGCACCGCGGAGATCGCTCGAGGATTCTTCGTCAACGAGCCCACCATGGGTCAACGAATCTCGAGGGCGAAGAAGAAGCTCGCCGCTGAGAACGCCACGTTCGAGATCCCCGAGGGGTCAGAACGAATCAAGCGGCTGGAAGATGTAATGGCAGTGATCTACCTGATCTTCAATGAGGGGTACACCGCCACTGCCGGCGACGACTGGATGCGGCCCGATCTGGCGAATGAAGCAATCCGTCTGGCTCGCATGCTGGCCACCCTCGAGCCAAACGAGCCAGAAGTCCTGGGCCTCCTCGCGTTGCTGGAAATCCAGGGGTCACGGATGCCAGCCCGAGTCGACAAGGACGGAACTCCCGTCTTGCTCGAGACTCAGAATCGGACCCTCTGGGACGGTTTGCAGATTCGCCGTGGGATGGGTGCGTTGGAGAAGGCCGATCGGCTGGCTGCCGGAGGGGCACCAATTGGGAAATACTTCCTCCAGGCCGCCATTGCCGCCCAGCATGCCCGTGCGGTGCGCGCCGAAGAGACGGATTGGCGCAAGATTGCCGAGTTGTATGACGTTCTTCGACGTGCTGCTCCTGGCCCGATCGTCGAAGTGAACCGGGCGGTCGCGCATGGGCGGGCATACGGGCCCGAGGCCGGGTGGGCCGTGCTGGAGCAAGTGGACGTCGATACATTTGGTGACTCACCACTGTTTCCCAGTGTGGCCGGGGACCTCTTTGAGCGAGCGGGCATGCACGCGCGAGCGAGTGAGGCCTTCAGCGAAGCAGCCTCACGCACCCAGAACGGGGGTGAACGCCGTGTCTTGCAAGATCGGGCGATGAGGAATCGGCCGCCTGGCACCGACTGAGCTCACCCCATTGAATTCTTCCGCAGATGTGCCCCAGTCGGACGAGAGCGCGAATGGGGTTCGAACGAAGGCACTCGACCTCTGGGGCCAACCAACTGCCGTTTCGAGCGGCATGCGCATGGCGGCCAGCGACGACCAGCAGGTTGAGATGCGCCTCGTCGCCGGATGCTCGGTTTCGGCGTCCTCAGAAAGAGTGACGAAGAAGCGGAATCGTCGGTCGAAGGCGCCCCGGATGTCGGCGACCGACTGATCCGTGAACCCACCCACGGGCGGACGAGTTCGATCTCACGCCGGTCATCCGGAGCATCGACACCCGGCGCAACTCGACGCCGTGGACGTAGTGGACGACCCGTCGGATAGGGGCACTACCTCGGACGTCCGCGTCGGCCCACGGCCCTGAGTTCGCAGGAACTCGGCTCGCTGTGACGTCGTCTCACGTCGCGTCGCGACGTGGGTATTCGACGACCTCTAGGGTGCCGCCGTCGCGCAGTGACTCGTGTAGCACCTGTTGGTCGCGAGCGCGCTCGTCCAACTCCTCGCCCGCGGCCGCCTCGATCCTCACCAGTTGGTCGTCCGCGGCCGGGGACGCCTTGATGAGTTCGTCGAGCTTGAGCTGGAGCGCCAACTGGTGGCGACTCTGCGTGTGCTGGATCACGAAGAGCATCACGAGGGTTACCGCGGCGGCGGCAGCGGCGAAGCCCGACTCCCAGTTCGGCGGGAAACCGTCGATCGCGAGGGTGACGCCGAACCCGGTCACCGCGAGCGCGGCCAGGAGAGCCGCCCCGGGGCGCGCCGTGAGCTCGTCGATCCAGTGCAGACTGCGGCTGATGCGCTCGTGTTGGTGCGACCGCTTCATGGGTTCCTCCCTTGTCGTGCTCTCGTCGCGTCGGGGACCGCGGTGGTGTTCGCCACAGTACCGGTGCGATGTTGGTATTCACTGCGAAGCGACAAACAATCATCGGGGAATCGATCCACGCGGCAGCGAGCCCTCGGCGTCGATTGCCTATTGTGGCTCTATGACAAGCGAGCGATACACCCACGGGCATCACGAATCAGTCCTGCGCAGCCACCTGTGGCGCACGGCCGAGAACTCGGCGCGATTCCTGCTCGATCACCTTGGCGAGGACAGCGTCGTTCTCGATGTGGGGTGCGGCCCGGGCAACATCACCGCGGACCTCGCCACGCGTGTGCCGGGCGGGTCGGTGACCGGCATCGACCGGTCGGCGGACGTCGTCGCCCGTGCCGGGCGTGACTTCCCGACGTCGACGCACCCGAATCTCCGGTTCGAGGAGGGCGACGTGTTCTCTCTCGGCTATGACGACGCCACCTTCGACGTGGTCTACGTGCATCAGGTCCTGCAACACCTGAGTGATCCCGTCGCGGCCCTGCGCGAGATGCGTCGGGTCCTGGTCCCCGGGGGGCTACTGGCCGCGCGCGACGCCGACTACGGTGGCTTCCTCTGGTTTCCCGGCGACCCCGTCCTCGACGACTGGATGGACCTCTACCACCGCATCACCGAGCGCAACGGTGCACAGGCCGACGGGGGGAGGCACCTGAAGAAGTGGGTGCGCGCGGCCGGTTTCGACGATCTCACGGTGAGCTCCTCAAACTGGACGTACGAATCCTACGAGGAGCGCGCGTGGTGGGGAGGCCTCTGGGCCGACCGTGTCGTCCAGAGCGACTTCGCGAGCCAGGCGGTCGAGTACTCGCTCGCGACCACAGAGGAACTCACGGCGATCGCGTCGGCGTTCCGACGGTGGTCCGACGATGAGGACGCCATCTTCGTGGTGCCCAACGTCGAGGTGCTCGCCCGTCGTTAAGAGGGGCACCGTCACCAGCCGAAGGGGGAGCAGCCGTACTGGTCGGGGATCCACGTGCGCGTGATGCGCATGCCGATCGCCACTTGCTGCACGGGGGTCGCGTCACCCGCGGTGGGGGCGAAATGTCGACCACCGTATTGAATCCACGTGGCGTTGGAGAAGCCGATGCCCGAGTACATCGGGCCTTTCATGGACCAATTGCCGTTCACCTCGCAGATCGCCACCCTCTGCCACTTGGCCACGAGCTGTTCGAGTGTGAGATGGAACTGCGAGGCCACCACGTGCAACGAGGCCCGCGCCTCCTTCTCAAGGAGGAGGCGATGGCGATGGATCGCCGCGAGGGTAAGAGCCCGGGCACTGGGGTGCGGCGCGCGCGGGGGGTGAGGCAGCTTCACCGGCGCGGCGCTCGCCGCCGCCGGGGCCACTGGGGCCGTCACGCTGAAGATCGCGACTGTCAGGGTCAGCAGGATACGACGCATTCTGTTCTCCTTGTCCGACACCGCGCGACGGTGCACGTCTGCCCCAGGGCTGCACGTGCGTGACGAAGCGCGGTTCGTTCTATGGTCACCCGTAGCGGGTCGTCAGGTCGTTGAAAGTGCGAAAAAACACATCAACAACGAAGCAGTAGTTTCTGCGTGAACAGTTTACGACGTGAGCGTGAAAACCAAGTGCATCCGCGCTCGGACAATCACTTCATATATATAACTTCATCTGGAAGTTCATTGCAAATAACAATTCTACGGATGCTGTTCATCTCGTTTCGTGAAGCCGTATGACGAATTGCTGACAATTCCCAGATGGGGCCCATATTCCTGCATCATTCGCCGATGGCGCTGCATAATTCACCACTCCTCCATCTCTCGCGCTGGGGCGACGCGCCGGGACGCTCGACCTTCGAACGCGCCGCGAT
>JAGXBH010000034.1 GCA_018971185.1 Acidobacteriota bacterium | reverse complement strand
AGCAGCGGCCGGGCCATCGTGGTCGCCGCCACCACCGTGTCGCTCGCGATGGTCGGGCTCTACGCCTCGGGGGTCACGGTCATCGGACTCCTAGGGTTGGCCGCGGTCTTCGGCGTCGCCACCGCGGCCGTGGGCGCCGTGACGCTGGTCCCGGCGGTCCTGGGCCTCATCGGGGTGCGCATCGACCGACTCCACGTCGGGCGCACCGTGGCCGAGTCCGGATCGGACACCGACGCGTGGCACCACTACGCGGCGGCGATCGGGCGACGCCCCTGGACCTACCTGGGTGCGGGTCTGGTCGTCCTCGCGCTGATCGCCGCACCGGCGCTCTCCCTCTCGACCGGACACGTCGGCGACGGTGCGAACCCGACCAGCTATACCAGTCGCCAGGCCTACGACACCCTGGCCCGGGGATTCGGCGCCGGCGTGAACGGGCCCTTCACCATCGTCGTGGCGCGCGCGAACCCTTCGACGGGCATGAACGGCGCCGAGTCGTCACTGCGCGCCGCGCTGCTCGCCACGAACGACGTGGCGAGCGTCAGTCCCGTCACGCTCAGCCCCAACGGCTCGGCCCTGGTGAGCACGCTGGTGCCGCGCACCGGCCCCCAGAGTGCGAGCACCGCCGCCCTCTTCACTCGACTCCTCGAGGTCACCTTGCCGCGCGCCCTCAAGGGAACGGGTGACACGGGCTACGTCACCGGCGTCGCCGCCTCGCAGATCCAGTTCGACCAACTGATCGCCCAACGCATCCCCCTGATCATCGCGGTGGTGGTGGTGCTCGCCTTCTTGCTCATCATGACCGTGTTCCGCAGCCTGTTCCTGGCGCTGAAGGCGGCGATGCTCAACCTGCTCTCCATCGCCGCCGCCTACGGCGTCCTCGTGGCGGTGTTCCAGTGGGGTTGGGGGCGCTCCCTGCTGGGCCTCGACCAGAACGTCCCGGTCGAGGCCTACGTGCCCATGCTGCTCTTCGCGATCGTCTTCGGCCTCTCGATGGACTACGAGATCTTCCTGCTCTCGCGCGTCAAGGAGACCTGGGACCTCACCGGCGACAACCACGACGCCGTGGCCACGGGCCTGTCGCGCACCGGGCGCGTCATCAGCGCCGCGGCGATGATCATGGTCTCGGTGTTCCTCTCCTTCGTCACCAGTGACCTCGTCGCCATCAAGCAGCTGGCGGTGGGCCTGGCCGCCAGCGTGGCCATCGACGCGACACTGATACGCCTCTTGCTGGTGCCGGCGACGATGTTCCTCTTCGGGAATCGCAACTGGTGGCTACCGGGCTGGCTGGACCGAGCGCTGCCGCGCATCACGGTGGAGTGAGTCGCGCCTCGATGGCGCGACGCGGCCCGAGCGAGTCACTAGCATCGAGGGCGACACCGGAGGGTCCACCATGCGAAGCACGATGCAAGACGCACCCCTGCTGATCCGCGACATCGTGCGCCACGGCCAGTGGATGTACGCGGACAAACAGGTGTTCACCGCCACGCCCACCGGTGTCGTCCAGGCCAGTTTCGCGACGGTCGCCGAGCGCGCGCAGCGCCTGGCCGCGGCCCTGACCGCGCTGGGCGTGCGCCGCGACGACCGCGTCGCCACCCTGATGTGGAACAACCAGGCCCACATGGAGGCCTACCTGGCCGTGCCCAGCATGGGGGCGATCCTGCACACCCTCAACGTGCGGCTCTTCGCCGATCAACTGGCCTACATCATCAATCACGCCGAGGACCGCGTCATCATCGTCGACGCCAGCCTGGTGCCACTCCTGGCGCGCATCAAGGACCGGATCCCCGGCGTCGCGCACTTCATCGTGAACGGGCCGATCGATGAGGCGCCCTTCGACGTGCTCGACTACCAGGCGCTGGTGAGCGAGAACGAACCCGGGGACCACTGGCCCGACCTCGAAGAGACCGACGCCGCGGTGATGTGCTACACCTCGGGGACCACCGGCGACCCCAAGGGCGTCGTGTACTCGCACCGCTCGATCTGGCTGCACTCCCTGGCGTCGACCAGCGCCAACTCGATCGCCCTGAGCGACCGCGACCGTTGCCTGCTGGTCGTGCCGATGTTCCACGTCGCCGCGTGGGGCGCCGTTTACACGGCCTTCATGGCGGGCTCGGAGCTGATCATGCCCCAGATGTTCCTCCAGGGCGAACCGCTGCTCGAGATGATGACGCAGCTGCGACCGACGACGGCCCTGGGCGTCCCCACGATCTGGAACGACGTCCTGCGCGCGGCCGGAGGACGTTCCGACGTGGACCTCTCGAGCCTGCGCATGATCCTCGCGGGCGGCGCCGCCGTGCCGCGATTCATGATCGAGGCGTTCCGTGAGCGCCACGGCGTCGACGTGCTCCAGGGCTGGGGGATGACCGAGACCAGTCCGCTGGTGGCGGTCTCGATGCCCCCCGCGGGGGTGAGCCCCGAGCACGAGATCGACTACCGCGTCAAGGCCGGACGGGTCATGGCCGGGGTCCAGATCCGTATCACCGACGAGGACGGCGCCGTGCTCGCCGCGGACGGCGTGGCCACCGGCGAGTTCGAACTGCGCGGTCCCTGGATCACCGCGAGCTACTTCGGTGTCGACGCCCCCGAACTCTTCCGCGACGGTTGGCTGCGCACCGGTGACATCGGCACGCTCGACCCGCACGGCTTCATGGTGATCACCGACCGCGCCAAGGACATGATCAAGTCGGGGGGCGAGTGGATCTCCTCGATGGAACTCGAGGCCACGGTCATGGGGCACGACGGGGTGTTCGAGGCGGCGGTGATCGCCGTGGCCGACGACCGCTGGCAGGAACGGCCCCTGTGCGTCGTCGTGCGCACGCCGGACTCCACCGTGAGCGCCGAGGAGTTGCGCGCCTTCATCGGACCCTCGGTCGCCAAGTGGTGGGTACCCGAACACTGGAGCTTCGTCGAGGCGATACCTAAGACCAGCGTGGGCAAGTTCGACAAGCGCGCGCTGCGGCGCCTGCTCGCCGAGGGACAGCTCGAGGTCGAGACCCTTGGCTGAGTCGCTCAGTGAGTTGGCCGACGCCGTCAGCGAGGTGGAGCAACGCGTCGCCGACGCCATCTTCGCCACCGTGCGCACCCAGTTGCGCGACGCCGAGAGTGACGACGCCCGCGAGCTCGAGAGACGTCTCGCCAAGGTGCGCCGCCACCTGCAGAAGGCCGAAGGACTCCTACGCGGCTACGCGTCGGACTGACCCCGCCAGGTGTTGACCTCGTCGATGACCCGACGCAACGTCGCGTAACTGCGTCCGTTGGAGTCGAAGCGAAGGGTGGTGCCCCGCGCCCCGCTATCGACGGTGAAGGCGAGGTGCTCGAACGTCGCGCCCAGTCGCACGAACTCCTCCTCGCTCGGCGCCACGCGCACCCGCAGCACGGCCTCGCCGTCGGCGGTCACGCTGCTCAGGTAGTTGGCGTAGAAGGAGGTGATCTCGGCCACGGCGTCGTCGACGTTGTCACAGAGCAGGTAGGCGCGATGGTCACCGGGGCTCAAGTAACCCTGGCCCACCACCTGGCGACTCATGAACTGCGCCCACTCGCTCCAGAACGTCCCCCCGGGCTCGTCGACCAGCACCACCGGCACCGGGTCGGTCTTGCCCGTGTGCAGCAGGGTCAGGATCTCGAAGAGCTCGTCCATCGTGCCCACGCCGCCGGGGAAGGCCACGAAGGCCTGCGAGGAGCGCGTCATGATCACCTTGCGCGTGAAGAAGAATGAGGTGGCGATGTGGCGGTTCTCGACGTCGACGTAGGCGTTGGTGCCGTGTTCGAAGGGCAACTCGATGTTCACCCCGATCGAGTTCTCGCGTCCGGCCCCCTTCGCCGAGGCCTCCATGATGCCCGGACCGGCCCCGGTCACGCTCAGCCACCCCCGCGTCGCGAGCTCCGCGCCGAGGGCGCTCGCCATGGCGTAGAGCGGCGAATCCGCCGGGGTGCGCGCCGAACCGAAGACCGTGGCCTTGGGGGTGTCGCGCCAGGGGTGGAAGAGCCGCGAGCCGTCCAAGAGCTCCTCCAGGGCCGTCACCGCGCCCTTGAGGTCGCTCAGATTGCTCTCGTACTGCGCCAGGGAGAGGGCCCGGGTGACCAGTGCGCGGATGGCCGCGACGTGTTCGGGCGAGGTGACGGTGCCCGCCGTCGACTCGGCGACGAATCGCTCGATGGCGTCGGGGGTCACGTCAAGGCCTGATAGAGCGTCGTGCGCTGATGCAGCGGACGCCCGAGCGGTGCGACCAGTCCCTCGAGCATCGCCACGTCCATCGCCTGGCCGTGCACGGCCCCCGCGGCGCGCGAGATGTTCTCGTCCATGAGGGTGCCCCCGACGTCGTTGGCGCCGGCCTGCAGGATGCGCCGCGAGCCCTCGACGCCCATCTTGACCCAGCTCACCTGGATGTTGTCGATCAGGGTCGCGTAGTGCAGGCGCGCCACCGCGTGCATCAAGACGGCCTCGCGGAACGTGGGGCCCTTGCGCGACTTTCCGCGCAGGAACAACGGCGTCGCCATGTGGACGAAGGGCAGGGGCACGAATTCGGTGAAGCCGCCGGTCTCCGCCTGCAACTCGAGGGTGCGCAGCAGGTGCGTGGCCCAGGAGCCGGGGTCCTCGACGGCGCCGAACATGATGGTGATGTTGGAGTTGAGTCCCACCGAATGCGCGGCCCGGTGCACGTCGAGCCACTGGTCCGAGGAGAGCTTGTCGGGACACAGGATGCGGCGCACCGGGTCGTCGAGGATCTCGGCGGCGGTGCCCGGGAGGGTCTTGAGTCCGGCGGCCTTGAGCCGCGTCAGGTAGGTGGTGAGGTCCTGACCGGAGCGGCGGGCGCCCTCGAAGACCTCGAGGGCGCTGAAGGCGTGCACGTGGATCGATGGGGCCCCCGCCTTGACCGCGGCGACGACGTCCACGTAGTACTCGCCGTCGAAGTTCGGGTGGATCCCGCCCTGCAAGCAGACCTCGGTGGCCCCGCGCTCGTAGGCCTCACGCACTCGCTCGGTGATCTCGTCGAGGGTGAGCAGGTAGGGGTCACCGCGAAGGTTGAGCGAGAGCGGGCCCTTGGAGAACGCGCAGAAGCGGCACTTGAACGTGCAGACGTTGGTGTAGTTGATGTTGCGGTTGATGACGAAGCTCACCGCCTCGCCGGAGCGCTCGCGGCGCACGTCGTCGGCGCGATCGACCACGGCGTTGAAGTCTGCGCCACGGGCCTCGAAGAGCCGCACCAGTTCGGCGTGCTCGAATCGATATCCCGGTTCGTAGCGCCCGAGGATCTTCGTGACCTCGTTCGAGCGCGCGGTCGTGCGCGGCGCGGGTGGGGGAGTGGCCTCGGCCCCCGAGTGCCACTCGTCGTCGCGCCCCAGGCCGCTCGCGTCGCTCAGGGCGAGCACGTGGGGCCGCACGCCCTCGTCGAGGAAGTCCTCGGACCTGGCGTGGCCGGGGTAGACCGTCAAGCGCGGCGTCAGCACGAAGCCCCGTTGGTCGCACTCGTGCGCGAGGGTCGCGATCGCCGGCCACGCCCGCTCGGGATTGACGTGGTCCTTGGTCACCGCCGAGATCCCGCCGAAGTCGTCGATGCCGTACGCCAGGAGACGGGCGGGGTCGTCACTGAGATTCGGCGGGGCTTGGAGGTGGATGTCCTCGGGCAGTAGGAGTCGCGCGGCGGCGATCGTCCAGTGGAACTCCTCATCCGTGGCCGCCGGGGCGTGGGCCATGGCGGTGCGCGCCTTGGGCAGGAAGTTCTGGATGATGACCTCTTGGACGTGACCGTGGCGCGCGTGACTCTGGGCGATGGCCTCTAAGGTCGCCAAGCGCTCCTCGCGCGTCTCGCCGATCCCCACCAGGAGTCCCGTCGTGAAGGGGATCTGGAGCTCGCCCGCCGCCTCCAAGGTCGCGAGTCGGCGCGCCGGCTCCTTGTCGGGCGAGAGTCGGTGCGCGGCAAGGTCGGCCAGACTCTCGAGCATCATGCCCTGCGACGCCGACACCGCGCGCAGCTGGCGCAGCTCGAACTCATAGAGCGCCCCCGCGTTGACGTGCGGCAGGAGTCCCGTCGACTCGAGCACCATCTGCGCGGCGTTGGCCACGTAGTCGACGGTCGAACGGTATCCGCGCGCGGCCAACCACCGGGCGGCCTCGTCGTAGCGCAGCTCGGGGCGTTCACCCAGTGTGAAGAGGGCCTCCGTGGCGCCCACGGCGCGCCCCGCGTTGGCCACCTCCATCACCTCGTCGAGGCTCATGTAGGGGGCCATCACGCGCGCCGGCGCCTGAGCGAAGGTGCAGTAGCCGCAACGGTCACGACACAGCTGGGTCAGGGGGATGAACACCTTGGGCGAGTAGGTCACCACGTGGCCGTAGGCCGCACGTGCGCGCGCGAACGCGGCCGGGGCCAGCTCGTCGGCGGACGACGCCAACACCTCACCGGCGTCGGACAGGAGGGCGGGGATCTGCATGTCCTTGATACTACGAGACGATCCTCGTCGACTGGTCCGGCGAACCGATGCGTCCCTCGACTACTCGGCGCCGAGCTTCGCCGCCACTATTGCCAGGAGCTCGTCGTAGGAACGGACGAAGGAATCCACGCCGTCGTTCTCGAGTCGCGTCGTGACCTCGTGCAACGAACAGTCACCGGGGAGGCGCCCCAGGAGGGCGGCGGTGGCCGAACGCGTGTCCGGCGACGCCACCAGCGAGGAATCGAACTCGCCGCGCGCCAACGCGGCCTCGAGCGTGGCGTCGGGCATCGTGTTGACGGTCTCGTCGGCCACGATCGAGTCCACGTAGAGCAGATCGTCGTAGGACGGGTCCTTGGGGGAGGTGGACGCCCACAGCGGGCGCTGCACCTGCGCGCCCGCGCCCAGGAGTGCTCTCACGCGCTCTGAGTCCATCCAGCGCAGGTAGAGCTCGTAGGCGGCCGCCACCTGCGCGTTGGCCACCCGGCCGCGCAGGTCGTCACCGGCGGGCAACAACCGGTCCATCGCCGCGTCCACCCGCGAGACGAAGAACGACGCCACGCTGGCGATGTCGGCGAGGTCGTGGCCACGGGCCCGGGCGAGTTCGAGTCCCTCGCACCACGCCCCGAGCACCTGGTCGTAACGCTCGAGGGAGAAGATCAGGGTCACGTTCACGTTGATGCCCTCGCCCAGGACGCTCGTGATCGCGGGCAGGCCCTCGGGGGTGGCGGGAATCTTGATCATGACGTTGGGGCGCGCCACCTCGGCCGCGAGCCGTCGCGCGGCACTCAGCGTCCCCTCGGCGTCGCGCGCGAGTCGAGGCGAGACCTCGAGCGAGACGAACCCGTCCGCGTAACGGCGCACGCCCCGGATGAACTCGTCGCGGCTCGACGCGTGCAGGGGTGCGAGCACGTCGCACGCGTCGCGGACGTCCGCCGCGGCCAGTCGTTCGAACACGGTCTCGGCGTCCTTCGAGGCCGCCGCGGCGATCAGGGAGTCGTAGGCGTCGGAGGTGGCGAAGGCCTTGGCGAAGATCGCCGGATTCGACGTCACGCCCCGGGCCCCGCTGGCCACCAGTCGCGCCAGGGTCCCGTCCTCCAGCCAGTCACGTCGGATGTTGTCGATCCAGGGGCTCTGACCGTGGTGGGCGAAGAGGTCCTCGAGCCGGGTCACGCGCCGACCCCCACCCGGGCCACCACGTGATCGACGAGGGCCTGCGCGTTGATGGAGAAATGGTCGAAGACGAAGGGCGCCGGCGCGGAGAGTCCGAACTCGTCGATCCCGAGCGCCTCGTCGACGTAGCGATGCCAACCCAGCGTGGCACCCGCCTCGAGCGAGACCGACGCCACCTCGCGACGCAGCACCGACTCGCGGTACTCGCGCGGTTGGGCCTCGAAGCAGGCCCAGCACGGCAGGGCCACGACCCGGGTCGCGATCCCGCGTTCGGAGAGGGCGTCGTGGGCGGCCAGACACAACGCCACCTCCGATCCGGTCCCGAAGAGGCTGTAGCGCGCGTCGGGGTCCTCGCGCAGCACGTAGCCCCCGCGGCGCGCACCGCTCGCCGACGCCGCGGCGTCGGCCCCGTCGAGTACGGGCACGTCCTGGCGCGAGAGCACCAGGGCCGTGGTCGGGGGATGGGGGTCGGCCAGGTACTCACGCACCAGCGCCAAGGTCTCGTTGGCGTCGCTCGGACGCACGACGTGCAGGCGCGGCATCGCACGAAGGGCCGCCAGGTGTTCCACGGGTTGATGGGTCGGACCGTCCTCGCCCACGCCGACCGAGTCGTGGGTGAAGACGAACAGCGCGCTCGCGTGGCTGAGTGCCGCGAGGCGCAGCGCCGGTCGCAGGTAGTCCGAGAACACGAAGAACGTCGAACCGGCCGGGCGCAACCCGCCGTGCAGGGCCTGGCCCACCAGGACCGCACCCATCGCGAACTCGCGGATACCGTAATGGATCTGTCGACCGCCGGGCGCGTCGCGGCCCTGGGCGGCGGCACCCTTCAAGATCACCCCGGTGTTATCGGTCAGGTCCGCCGAACCGGCCGTGAGGCCCGGGGTGAACGCGGCGTACGCGTCCATCGCACGCTGCATGGCCTTGCGCGTGGCGACGCGCGTCGCGCCCTCGAAGGGCTCGGCGAGGACCTCGGCGTCGAGGCGACCGAGCGATTCCCACTGGCGCATGAACGCCGCGCCACGCTCCTGGGCGTCGTCGAGTCGTCCCCGCCAGGCTGCGGCCGGGCCGCCACGCGCCGCGAGGAGGGCCGCGTTGAGCGCCGCAAGGTCGGGGTCCAGGGCGAAGGGCTCGTCAGGGACCCCGAGAATGGCCTTCGCCTCGCTGATGGCCTCGCGCGAGAAGGGCGAACCGTGCGCCTCGCGACGGTCCATCATCGTCGGAGAGGGGAAGCCGATGTGCGATCGCACCACGACGAGGGTGGGACGTCGCGTCTCGGCCATCGCGTCGCGCGCGGCGCGCTCGAGCGCGTCGAGGTCGTTCGACTGCTCACCCAGGTTGATCACGTGCCAGCCGTACGCCGCGAAGCGAGCTGGCGTGTCGTCGTGCTGGGCCAGCTCGGTGGGTCCGTCGATCGTGATGTGGTTGTCGTCGTAGAACACCGTGAGCCGGTCGAGACCGAGGGACCCCGCCAGCGACGCGGCCTCGTGGCTGATGCCCTCCTCCAGACACCCGTCACCGGCGATCACCCACGTGCGGTGGTCGACCAGGTCCGCCCCGTGGTCCTCACGCAGCAGTCGCTCCGCCAGCGCCATGCCGACCCCGTTGGCGATCCCCTGGCCCAGGGGTCCGGTGGTGACCTCGACCGTGGGCGTGACGCCCACCTCGGGGTGTCCGGGGGTGCGCGACAGGGGCTGGCGGAACTGACGCAGGTCCGAGACGCTGAGGTCGTAGCCGAAGAAGTGGGCGAGGCCGTACTGCAGTATCGACGCGTGACCGCAACTCAGGATGAAGCGGTCGCGATCGGGCCAGTGCGGGTCGCTCGGATCGTGACGCGCCACGCGCGAGAAGAGCATCGTCGCCAACGGGGCCAACGCCATCGCCGTCCCGCTGTGACCCGAATTGGCGGCCGCTGGGGCGTCCATCGCCAGTGCCGCGATATTTCGGATCGTACGTCCTTCTAGGTCGCTCGCCCCGGGAAACAACTCGTCGTTCATTCAAAGAAGGATAGTGAACCTCCCGACGCGCCCCGCGCCAGAGCGCCCCGCACGACGCCACCAACCCCGCGTCAGTGAGTAGTCTGGACCAATGAGGACTCCCTCGTGGCGCAAGATTTTCCGGGGCGCGTCGATGCAACGTGACCTCCAAGAGGTCCGCGACCTCTTCGTACGGTACTTCAAGGAGCAGACCGTCCAGCCGCTCAAGGACCTGGGTCGGTTCGTCGCCTTCGGTGCGCTGGGTAGCATCTTCGTGGCCTTCGGCATCGTGATGGGACTGCTGGGCGTCCTGCGGATGCTCCAGGCCCTGTTCCCCGTGCTCGACGGCAGCCTGTCGTTCATCCCCTACGTGATCGTGGTGGTGCTGGCCCTGCTGATCGGGGCGATCGTGGTGCAGCGGATCTTCGCCGGCGCCGCGCGCCGCTCGAAGAGATCGTCGTGAGCGAACCCACCGCCACCCGTCGGGAGCTGGAGGAGTCGGTGCGCGCCTTGTTGCCGCGCTCGAAGGACATCTCCCAGCGCCTCGCGCGCGCGAAGTCCACCTCCGCCGGCGTCGGGGTGGGTGGCCTCGTCACCGGCTACGTGTGGGGCTGGATTCGCGGACGTCGTTCGCGTCGACGCTGATGTTCGCCTTCATCGGGCGACTGATCGTCGCCGCGGCGCTGCGACGGTCGTGGGCCCAGAAGTCGGGCGCGTGGCTCGGGCTCGCGATGGCCCTAGTGTTGTTGGGGCGCTTTGACGCCGCAGCGCGTCGACGACAGCGCCGATGACCCGAGGAGAAGAATGAGTTCAGCGGCCGTCCTGCGCGTCGGCGAGCGCGTGATGCTGACCGACGCCAAGGATCGTCAGTACCTGATCACCCTCAAGGTCGGCAGCGCCTTTCACACCCACACCGGCATCATCCAACACGACGACATCATCGGTGCCCTGGAGGGCTCGGTGGTGCGCGGGAGTACCGATCGTGGCTTCCTCGTCCTGCGGCCCACCCTCGCCGACGTCGTGCTCAAGATGCCCCGCGGGGCCCAGGTCATCTACCCCAAGGACCTCGGGGCGATCCTGATGCAGGCCGACGTGGGTCCGGGCATGAGGGTCCTCGAGGCGGGCGTGGGCTCCGGGGCCCTCTCCATGACGCTGCTGCGCGCCGGCGCGCGGATCACGGCGTACGAGATCCGCGAGGACTTCGCCCAACAGGCGCGTAAGAACGTGGTCGACCTGCTGGGTGACGACGTCGCCTATGACGTGCAGATCCGTGACGTGACCGCTGGGATCGACGAGCGCGACCTCGACCGCGTGATCCTGGACATGCCCGAGCCGTGGTTGGTGGTCCCTCACGCCGCCGAGGCCCTGCGACCGGGCGGCGTCTTCCTCACCTATCTACCGACGATCAACCAGACCCAGTTGGTGCGCGAGGCGCTCAAGAACCACTCCTTCGGCGTCGAGGAGACGGTGGAGATCCTGCGTCGCACCTGGCACGTCGACGGCCGCAGCGTTCGACCGGACCATCGCATGGTGGCGCACACCGGATTCCTGACCTCCGCGCGCCGACTGGTGAAATCGACCTAGTCCTTCTCGATGAAGATGCACTCGCCGGGGCACTCCTCGGAGGCCTCGACGACGGCGTCCTCGAGTTCGGGCGCAACGTCGGCCAGTCCCGCGGAACCGCCGGGGGAGGACAGCGCGACGCCGTCCTGCTTCACGTAGGCGAGTCCGTCGTCGAGCAGCGTGAACACGGAAGGACAGATTTCCTCGCACAGACCGTCGCCGGTGCACAAGTCCTGGTCAATCCATACCTTCATCGTCTGGCCTTTCGCTGCCGTTGGGTCAGAGGTTACTTTAGCGGAAAGACCCGACGACGAACTGTGACAAACGTGTCGCACTCACCTAGGGTTGCCTCATGGAGCATTCCAATCCCTTTGACCAGTACCGCGATCACGAGGGTTCGCGTGAGGAGTTCGAGACCTCGACCGGCGCGGTCGAGAGTCTCGAGCAGGCCCAGCGGCGCATCGAGTACCTCGAGAAGAAGGTCGTCGACACGCGCCTGCAACTGACCCAGGCGAGGTCGAACAACGAGAAGCTGGCCATCACCATCCAACAGACCCGCGACCAGATCGCCGCGTTGCGCGACGAGGTGGAGAAGCTCACCCAACCCCCGGCGGTCTACGGCACCTTCATCGAGTTCAACCCCGACGGCACGGCCGACATCTTCGCCTCGGGACGAAAGATGCGCGTCTCGGTCCATCCGGGCCTCGACCCGGGACAGGTCGAACGCGGTCACGAGGTGGTGCTCAACGAGTCCTTCGCCATCATCGGTATCCGCAACCCCGACGGACAGGGCGAGGTCGTCAGCGTCAAGGAGGTCCTCGACGAACGTCGCGTCCTCGTCTACGGACGTGCCGACGAGGAACGCGTCGTCGAGATGTCCGACGCGTTGCGCGACGTCAAACTCCGCAGCGGCGACGCGGTGTTGCTCGATCCACGCTCGGGTCTGCTCGTCGAGAAGCTCGTGCGCCAAGAGGCGGAGGAGCTCATCTTGGAGGAGGTGCCCGACGTCAGTTACGCCGACGTCGGCGGCCTGGACACGCAGATCGAGTCGATCACCGACGCCGTCGAATTGCCGTACCTGCACCGGACCCTCTTCAACGACTACGACCTTCCAGCGCCCAAGGGCATCTTGCTCTACGGCCCGCCGGGGTGCGGCAAGACCCTGATCGCCAAGGCGGTCGCCAACTCGCTCAGCCAGAAGGTCGCCGAGATGACCGGCAACCGCAACGTGCGCTCCTACTTCCTCAACATCAAGGGTCCCGAACTGCTCAACAAGTACGTCGGTGAGACCGAGCGCCAGATCCGCGTCGTGTTCCAACGCGCGAGGGAGAAGGCCGAAGAGGGCGTGCCGGTCATCGTCTTCTTCGACGAGATGGACTCGCTGTTTCGCACGCGCGGCACCGGTATCAGCTCCGACATGGAGTCGACGATCGTGCCCCAGCTCCTGGCCGAGATCGACGGCGTGGAGTCCTTGCGCGACGTCATCGTCATCGGCGCCACCAACCGCGAGGACCTCATCGACCCCGCGATCCTGCGACCGGGACGCCTCGACGTCAAGATCAAGATCGAGCGGCCCAACGAGACCGGGGCGGCCCAGATCTTCGAGAGGTACCTGCACCGCGACCTGCCCCTGGACCTCGACGAGATCCGCGTGAACGGCGGGGGGGACCGCGACAAGGCCCTGCGCGTGATGATCGAGGAGACCGTCGCGAACATGTACCGCATCGACGACGCCAATCGCTTCCTCGAGGTCACGTATCAGGGAGGTGACAAGGAGATCCTGTACTTCAAGGACTTCGCCTCGGGAGCGATGATCGAGAACATCGTGCGCCGCGCCAAGAAGTTGGCGGTCAAGCGTGAGATCGCGGGCCGGGGACGCGGTCTCACCACCCAGGACCTGCTCGCCTCGATCCGCGAGGAGTACCACGAGAACGAGGACCTGCCCAACACGACCAATCCCGACGACTGGGCGCGTATCTCGGGCAAGAAGGGCGAGCGCATCGTGTTCATCCGCACCCTGATCAATCGAGAGAAGGCGGAGGTGGCCGGCGGACGCTCCATCCAGCACGTCGGCACCGGTCAATACCTCTAAGAATGGCCGTCAGCAAGATCCTGGGAATCGAGACGGAGTACGGCGTCGCCGGTGGCCCCGACCACGACCCGACGACCGCCTCGAGCATCATCGTCAACGCCTACGCCCAGCAGGGCCGCACGCGCATCTCGTGGGACTTCAACGACGAGTCCCCGGGCACCGACGCACGCGGGGTACTCGGGGGGAGCTCACTGGCCCCCATGATCGAGACGCACCTGGCCAACACCGTGCTCACGAACGGCGCGCGCCTCTACGTCGACCACGCCCACCCCGAGTACTCCTCGCCCGAGTGCCGCACGCCGTTCGAGGCGACCCTCTACGACCAGGCGGGCGAGGAGGTCATGCGCCGCGCGTTGCGGGTGGCGAACGAATCTCTGCCGCCCGAACTGCAGATCACCCTCTACAAGAACAACTCCGACGGCAAGGGCAACTCCTACGGCACCCACGAGAACTACCTCGTGGCGCGCGACGTCGAGTTCGCCGACGTGGTGCGCGCGATGGTCCCGCACTTCGTCTCTCGACAGGTCGTGGTCGGCGCCGGCAAGGTCGGTGCCGAGACCGAGGTGGGTCACGCGGCGAATCCGGACTTCCAGCTCAGCGCGCGCGCCGAGTTCTTCGAGGAGGTGGTCGGCCTCGAGACGACGCTCAAGCGGCCCATCATCAACACCCGCGACGAGCCGCATTCCGACGCGAGTCGCTTCCGTCGCCTCCACGTCATCTGCGGCGACGCGAACATGTCGCCGACGGCCACCCTGGTCAAGCTGGGCTCGACGGCGTTGCTCCTCGCGGTCCTCGAAGTCGAGGGGGTCCGCGACTTCCCCCTCGCCCCCGCGCGCCCGGTGCGCGCCCTGCGCGACTTCTCCTTCGACCCCTCACTGCGCGCCGTCGCCCTCGACGAGGACGGGCGCAGCCGCGGCGCCTGGGACTACCAGGACGAGCTCTGGCACCTCGCGCGGCGCCACGTCGATCGTCACGGGGCAGGGGCCGTCGCGAGCGACGAGGAGGTCGCGATGATCCTGCGGCACTGGCGCGAGATGCTCGACGGGGTCCGCGACCATCCTGAGGACGTCGCCGATCGCGTGGACTGGGTGGCCAAACTTCGAATCGTCGAAGGGTTTCAATCTCGTTACAATCTCGCGGCGCGCGACGCGAAGTTGCGCGCCATCGACCTGCAGTACCACGACGTGCGACGCGACAAGTCATTGGCCGCGCGAGTGGGCCTTCGTCAAATACACTCTGACGAGGAGATTCGTGAGGCAGTGGCCGTGGCGCCGCGCTCGACGCGCGCGTACTTCCGCGGCGAGTGCGTCACGCGCTTCCCCGACGACATCGTGTCAGCCAACTGGGATTCCATCGTCTTCGACGTGGGACACGGCCCCCTCCAGAGGATTCCGATGATGGATCCGACACGGGGAACCTACGAGCTCACCGGCGAGCTCTTCGCACAAAATCTCACGGCGGTTGCGCTGGTGGCCGCTCTCAACGGGTAGAACTAGTACGTGACTGAACAAGAGCGCATCCAACGACAACGAACCGAACGAACCCGCGACGAGAGCGACGAGGTCGCCGTCGTCAACAAGAAGGGCGAGCAGCTCAAGGCGGAGTTGGACGACCTGCTCGACGAGATCGACGTCGTACTCGAGGAGAACGCCGAGGAGTTCGTTCGCAATTACGTCCAAAAGGGCGGGGAGTAATGGGTCTACCGCTCTACGACGCCCAGAGTGATCCGGGTCCGTCCTTCGTGCGATTCGCCGAGATGTCGGGCCTGACCACGCGTAGCGACTCGCACGACCTCTCGGCGCACGCCACCACTGTCGTGGCCGTGCGCCACCGCGACGGCGTCGTGATGGCGGGGGACCGTCAGGCGACCACCTACTACGTGGCCAACCGCGACGTGCGAAAGATCGAGGCGGCGGACCGCTTCACGGCGCTCGCCATCTCGGGCTCGGCCGCGCGGGGCCTGGAGTTCATCCGACTGGCCCAGCTCTCGTTCGAACACTACGAGAAGATGACCGACACCGCGTTGAGCCTCGAGGGCAAGGCGAACTACCTCTCACCATTGATCCAGCGCAACAACCTCACGTCCACGCTCGTGGTGCTGCCACTGCTGGCGGGTTGGGACCTCGCGCACCAGCGCGGGAGGATCTTCGAGTACGACGGCGCCGGCGGTTGCTACGAACGTCAGGACTTCTCGGTGATCGGCTCGGGCTCGCCCTTCGCGGAGTCGACGCTGCGTCTGGGATTCACCCCTGACATGACCCAGGAGGACGCCGTGGCCCTGGCCGCCCTCGCCATCTACGAGGCCGCCGACAACGACCCCAGCACGGGGGGGCCGGACTTCGTACGCAACATCTACCCGATGTTGGTGACCCTGAGCGCCGAGGGATTCCGCGAGCTCGACCAGGACGTCGCGGCCGCCACGTTCCGCTCCATCAACGACCGCCGCGCCGAGTCCGGCGGCGTGGCCGGAGGCACGCTGCGATGAGCAACTACTTCTACGTCGCCCCCGAACAGCTGATCAAGGACCGCGCCGAGTTCGCCCAGAAGGGCATCGCGCGTGGGCGCTCCATCGTCGCCGCGATCTACGACGTGGGCGTGGTCATGGTCGCGGAGAACCCCTCGGCGTCGCTCAACAAGATCTCCGAGATCTACGACCGCATCGCCTTCGCGGGGGTCGGCAAGTACAACGAGTTCGACCGCTTGCGCGAGGCCGGCATCCGCTGGGCCGACGGCACCGGCTACACGTACTCACGCGAGGACGTCGACGCGCGCGCGCTCGCCAACTTCTACGCCCAGCACCTCGGCGACATGTTCACCGAGGGCCAGAAGCCACTCGAGGTGGAGGTGCTCGTCGCCCAACTCGGCAACAAGTTTCGCTCGACCAAGCTGTACCGGATCGCCTACGAGGGGACGATCTCGGACGAGACGGACTTCGCCGTGCTCGGCGGCGACGCCGAGACCATCAAGGAGCGCTTCGCCTCTCTCGAGGTCGGCCGGCTCTCCCTCGCCCAGACGCTCAAGAACGCGGTCAGCGCGTTGGCGGGACCAGACCGACAGTTACCCGTCGAGGACCTCGAGGTGGGTGTGCTCGAGGACCACGGCGAGCGTCGCACGTTCTCGCGCCTCGGCGACGAGCAGATTGCCCGTCTGCTGACTTGAACCGGCACTAGGGTCGAGCCATGTTGCGTCGCATCTTCGGCATCGAGACTGAGTACGGGGTCACCTACTCGCTGCGTGGTCAGCGTCGTCTCAGTCCCGACGAGGTGTCGCGGTTCCTCTTCCGCAAGGTCGTGGCCTGGGGTCGCTCGAGCAACGTCTTCTTGGAGAATGGCAGTCGGCTCTACCTCGACGTGGGCAGCCACCCCGAATACGCGTCGGCCGAGTGCGACACGCTCAAGGACCTGGTCGCCCAGGACAAGGCGGGGGAGTCGATCCTGCGCGAGCTCGTGAACCACGCCCAGGGTCAACTCGACGAGGAGGGCGTGCGCGGGGACATCTTCTTGTTCAAGAACAACACCGACTCCTCGGGCAACTCCTACGGCTGCCACGAGAACTACTGCATCGAGCGCATCGAGGACCTCACGCGCCTCGAGCAGGTGTTCATCCCCTTCCTCGTGACGCGCCAGATCTTCGCGGGTGCCGGCAAGGTCGTCTCGAACGCCAAGGGAACCGCGTTCTCGATGAGTCAGCGTGCGGAGCACATGTGGGAGTCGATCTCCTCGGCGACCACCCGCTCGCGTCCGATCATCAACACCCGCGACGAACCCCACGCCGACCCCGAGAAGTACCGCCGTCTCCACGTCATCGTGGGCGACTCGAACATGAGCGAGTACGCGACCTTCATGAAGGTGGGAACCGCCGCGGTCGTCCTGGCCATGATCGAGGACCGCACCACGGTCCTTCGGGACTACAACATGGTCTCACCCATCAACGCCCTGCGCGAGGTTTCCTACGACCTCTGGAGCAAGGAGCCCATCCGACTGGTCTCGGGTCGCGACATGACCGCGTTGGAGCTCCAGGAGGACCTCTGCGAGCGCGCCGAGCAGTTCGTGCAGACCCACGACGTACCCGTCGACCAGGTCCAGGCCGTGCGCATGTGGCGCGAGTGCATCGAGCAGTACCGCTCGGACCCCATGGGCCTCGCCGATCGGGTGGACTGGATCGCCAAATGGCAGATCATCGAGCGCGAACGCGAACGCACCGGCGTGGCGCTCAACGACCCCAAGATCGCGCTGATCGATCTGCTGTATCACGACACCAACACCGAGCGGGGCCTGTACTACCGACGTCAGGCGCGCGGCCACTTCCTGCGCATCGTCACCAACGAGGAGGTCAACATCGCCTCGCAGTTCGCCCCGACCACCACGCGCGCACACATGCGCGGCACCTTCATCCGCGAGGCGAAGAAGTGGCATCGTGACTACACCGTCGACTGGGTCCACCTCAAGCTCAACGACGAGATGCAGCGCACCGTCCTCCTCAAGGACCCGTTTCGCGCCAACGACGATCGATTCCAGAAGTTGCTCAGCTCCCTCGAACGTCAACCCAAAGTCGGGTAGCTTCTCGTCAGTGCGTCGTCGACTCGCGCATCGTCCGCCAGTGGCGAACGCCCCAGTGGACCCCGACTGGGTTATCCTTGGCGGACGAGGGGGACGTGGGTCGACCCGATGGGGGGACTACCGAGACGTCGCTCGTGTCGCACCCGTTCGAAATGGGGATTCGATGCAGCACCATGATGTCGGCGCGGTGGGTCCACGATGAGCCGCCGTGGGCGCACGACGGCCGCACTCGCGGTGGCGGTCCTCGTCACCAGCGCGGCGCTCGTCACTAGCGTTCATCCCCACGCCGCACCCGTCACCACCGCGGCCACCGCCGCAGCCGCGCCGGTCTCCATGTCGGTGATGACGCCAACGCGGGTCGGGCAATCTGCGACGCTTCGTGCCGCGGGACCTCTCGA
>JAGXBH010000033.1 GCA_018971185.1 Acidobacteriota bacterium | reverse complement strand
GACACCCAGACCCGTGGGTGGTCGCGACGCGTGAACACGCCTCCTGTGACGGTCTACGAGATGTGCGACAGCCGTAGTCGCTTGCGTCGGCGGACCACGTGCGTCGTGACGTAGATCACGAGCGCCACCGCGGAGATCGCGTGCCACTTCTGCAAGACGAAAGGCCCCGGGATGGGCAGATAGATAGGGTGACCAGCCAGGTAGTCGGCGAGACCCGACGCCATCGCGTTGAGCGTCAGCAGCGCCAGGACGAGGTCCGTCCTCACGGGCGACGTGCGCCCGCCCCCCGAGTCGCGCCCCCGCAGGAGTTGGTTGACGAACCGCCGTAGCGTCCGGCGGCGCTGGAACAGGTGAACGACGACGAGCCCGAGGACGATCGAACAGATGATGGCGTGGTCGGTGGTCCCCGAGTTGCCCAGATACCGGCGTGACAGGAAGATGGGCGACACGGCGGAGGCGAGGAAGCCAACGATGAGAACCACGTGCACCAGCCACCGTCGTCGGGTGGTGGAGTTGGCACCTCCCCGCGTTGATACCTCGACCGCCATGACGACCCCCTTCGACCTTCCCCGAACGCACCTCGAACACACCTCGAGCGGGCCGGGCGTGATTCTCGCGTCCCCGCCTCGAAGTTACGTTGGATCTTCGACGCCGACCATCGGGGAACACCCTGAGGCGACCTCGGGGTATCACGGCGGTGTCGCCACCGGTGTCACCCCCTCTGGGGAGCGGCGCCGCGCCCCGGCGACAGCTTCATATCGGACGAGGGACCCGAAGGGGGGTCACGACCACTCTTACGATTCTCTTATGACGAAGTGCCCTAGGGGGACAGCAAAATGCGGGTCCATACTCGTCAAGGGGGGGTGAGAGACGAGCGAAGGGTGTAGCCATGAAACAGGTCCGCAAGTTAAGTCTGCTGGGCGTCGCGAGCGCGTTGTGCGTCGTCGGCGCCGGCGTCGGTGTGACGGGTGCGGGTGCATCTCCCGTTCGCGTCGCGCATATACCTCAGGCGCACGTCATCACGACGAAGAAGTTGAGTTTCAGCGCCAGCTACCAGGGCACGGTCAAGATCCTCTGGACCAGTACCGGCGCCAGCGGCACGATGAGCGCCACCGGTAAGGCCACCACGTTGGGGGTGGGCTCGCTCACCGCGAGCGGTGCGACCAAATCCTTCTCCACCTCGAGTTCCTCTGACCCCTTGCGCGGTACGGCGGTCCTCAAGGGTGCGGGCGGTTCGTTGAGCATCTCGGCGCTCAACGTGAGCGCGGCCACCACCGCCGCCGCCGCGCCGACCAGTTCGGCCCCCGACCCGGTCGTGATCTCGGGAACCGTCAAGGTGACCAAGGGGACCGGGAAGTTCGCCGGGGCGAAGGGGACGCTCAACGTCCACGCCACCTTCACGGTGAACACCACCACCGGCGCGGAGTCGCAGAGCTTCGTCACCACGCTCAAGGGAACCCTGAGCGTCAAGGCCTAGAGGGAAAGACAGGAGAAGAGCAATGAGAAGGATATTCACCCACGCCGCGGTCGCTGCATTGGCGCTGAGCGGTGTGTCATTCATCGGAGTCGGCGTCGCGAGCGCCTCGACCACGACGACGACCACCCCGGCCGCGCCGCCCTTCCAGTCGGGGAACCGCTACATGTCGGTCAACGTCGACACGGTGATGGGCGCGGGCAGCCCCGGCTCCGTCGGAGCTGGCTGCTACCTGGCCAACAACTTCACCCAGGGCCAGACCGTGGTCTTTCGCATGTGGGGAATCGACAACAACACCGGCGGCCCGCTGACCGGTTCGCCCCTCACCACCGCGAATGTCCAGAGCGTCGTGATCAAGGACCTGCCCGGGGTGAGCCCCGCGCCGCAGATGATCTACAACACGCGCGACGGTTACTTCACCTACGGCTGGAAGACGACGACCGCCACTCCGACGGGCGTCGTTCCCTTCAAGGTCACCGTGACCCTCGCCCCCACCAAGGCGACGTACAAGATCGTGACGGTCAAGCTCGGCGGTAAGTCGACCAGGGTCAAGGTGGTCGCGCGCGCGGCCCACGGCGCGGTCAGTTACACCTACGCCGAGAAGGCCCTCACCAGCACGGCGGGATCACTGCCCGCCCCGTCACAGTTGAGCATCGGCGCGGCCGCCTAGGTCCGTCCTCGGCCACGCCACCAGTAGTTCCCTCGCGAGCCCGAACCAGGTCCGTCTCGGTCGTGTTCGGGCTCGCGAGGTGGAGCGCGAAGGAAAAGTCTTCTGACGCGTGAAGTGCCACGCCCCGGCGTGAAAGGAGATCGTCCATGTCCCCCACCCCAACCCGTCGCCGCGCGCAGCGGCTGATGGGAATGATCGCCGCGTCCCTCGTACCGGTCGCGCTCCTCGCCACGCCGAGCGGTGCGGCGAGCGCCCCCACGACGACGAGCGTCAACCCCATCACGCTGGTGGCGCCGAGCAACCTCCCCGGGGTCGCCCCGTTGCCCGGCCCGACGAGCCCCGCCTTCACGGTGGGCAGTTCCCTCGGGTCGATCGGCGTGAGCCCCGTCGAGGGGGTCCTCAACACACCCATCACCCTGAGCGCTTCGGGACTGGCCGCCAACGCCACGGTCACCCTGGAATGGTCCACGTCGAGCGCGACCTGGGTCGCCGACGTCGAACCCAACACCGTGAACTACCTGGGTCGCGCGGCGACGAACTTCAACGTCACTCTCGCCACCGTCACCACTGACGCCCACGGGGCCTTCACCTACCAGTTCAGCGCCCCGGCCGACTTCGGCGGTCTGCACACCATCTACGCCGTCGTCAACGGGGTCGAGGTGGCCCAAGGGGGCTTCACCCTGTTGCGCACCCTCACCGTCACCCCGCGCCAGGGGCCGGTCGGGACACCGATCACCATCACCTACACGGGGATGGGAGCGAGCTTCTACACCGGGGGCGCGTCGGTTCTCTACGACAACCACTACACGGGTGAGATGATGGCGAACTGGACCCGTGGCACCGCCAGCATCGTGATCCGCGCGGCCGGTGCGGTGGGGACCCACTACATCCAGGTGGGCAACGCCATCAGCTACCTCTACCTCAACGTGGTCCAGTCACCCATCCCCTACACCAACGGAGCGACGATCAACTTCAGGGTGACCCGCGACGACGGACCGCCGGCCTCGGTCATCGACTGGCCGGCCAACGTCACCGCCACCGTGGACCGCGTCACGACGCTCTCCGCGGCGGGCCTGGACCCCGCGTCCTCGGCGGTGGCCACGCTCTCGACGACCCGCGGCCCCGTCCTCACCAAGGTGAGGCTGAGCGTCACCGGTCTGCCCACCTCGGGCACCCAGCAACTGGTGTGGTCGACCGTGGTGGGAAACCGCGTGAACTGCGACAGCACCTGCTGGGCCTTCAGTTCGGTCCCCCTGGGTTCGGCGAGCGCCACCAACGGCGCGCTGAACGCCACCGTCACCGTTCCCGACGGCCTCGGCGGGTGGCACGTGGTGCAGGTCATGGACGGGACCAAGGTCGAGGCGCAGGTCCCCTTCTACGTCATGGAGAGCATCGTCCCCTTCACCAACGCCAGCGGCAAGGTGGTGAGCCTGGGCGTGGCGAGTGCGAACGACACGACCGCCGGCCTGCCCACCGGACAGGCGGGGGTGGGCACCCACGTCTTCAAGCAGGGTCAGGAGTTCACGATCAGCATCAAGGGGGTCGGCTGGACCCAGCTCGACAACACCCTGGGTGTCGACTACGACAACAGTTACATGGGTTACGGCTGCGGGTTCAACTCCAACGGCTACATGGTGATCCACCTGCGCGCCACCGGCGGAGTCGGCACGCACCTGATCGACCTCTACCCGATGCTGTACTCGCTCTCGCCCTCCTTCGCCAACACCCCCTACGGCATGGTGCCCTACCTCTCGTACGCGCGCGACTTCCCCGGGCTCGCCCTGGGATATCACGTCCCCGCGATACGACTCGCCATCAGGGTCGTGCGCTAGTCACGACGAGAAGGCCGCCCGTCGCCACCGGCGGCGGGCGGCCTTCCTATCTCCACGCACGATTCCCGAGCAGGGCGAGGCACGCCGGCAGGACCACGCCGCGCACGAGAGTGGCGTCGACCAGCACGCCCGTCGAGAGTCCCACGCCCAGTTCCTGCAGACCGGCCACGTGACCCGCCACGAGGCCGCTGAGCGCACCGACCATGATGAGAGCGGCGGCACTCACGACGCCGCCGGTCTCGGCGAGGCCACGGACGATCGTCGCGGCCCAGGTTTCTCCCGCGTCGCGCGCCTCGCGCATCCGCGCGACGATGAAGACCTCGTAGTCCATCGAGAGGCCGAAGAGCATGGCGAAGACGAACACCGGCACCCACCCCTCGATCTGATCCACCCGGTAGGTGCCGAGCCACGCCCCCGCGACGCCGAAACGAAAGACCGCCACCGTGACCCCGTAGGCCACCGCCACGCTCGCCAGGTCGCCCAGGACGGCCAACAGCGCCAGGGCGAAGGAGCGGAACGCCCGCCAGAGGATCACCAGCGCTGCGCCGAGCGCCAGCGCCACGACCCAGGGGAACGGACCGTAGAGACGTCGGAGGAAGTCGACACCCTGGGCCGGGGCCCCGCCCACGTACACCCGCACCCCGGGGGTGAGGTGAGCGACCGACACGTCGTGAGCGCGGATGCGCTGCACGAGGTCCTGGGACGCGGGGGCCCCGAACTGGTGGAGCCCGACCACGAAGATCTGGGCGTAGCGTCCGGTGGCGTCGACGTAGGGACTGCGGTCGCCGATCGCCACGTCGGCCACCTCAGGCTCGGCGAGGATCACCGTGGCCAACCGCGTCTCCTCGCGTTGGCCCGCGGCACTGGTCCACACCAGGCCGGGCGGGGCGACGAGCACCACCTGGTCCGGGGTGATGACCCCCGGGCCGACGTGACGACTCATGAACGCGTTGGCCTGCGCCGAGGGTAGTGACACGGGCAGGGCGCTGAGTGAACCCGGGGTCAGCTGCAGCCACCCGACGCCGCTCGCACCTATCGCGAGGACGCCCAGGGCCACCGCGAGAGTGACGCGCGGGCGTCGTAACACCTGGCGTGCGAGACGGGCCCATCCGACCCCCAGGAGGTCCGTGGCGCCCATGAACCCCGACGGCCCGCGCGCGCGAAGTCCCCGCGCGCCCGCCCAGGACAACAGCACCGGCTGCAGCGTCAGGGCCGCGACCATCGACACCAGGGTCACCACGATCCCAGCCACCCCCAAAGAACGTAGGAACGGCACGGAGACGAGCATCAGGGTGGTGAGCCCCACCATCACCGTGACACCCGAGACGATGACCGTACGACCGGCCCGCGTCATCGTCGAGAGGACCGCGTCCCTCGTCGAGGACTCGAGCGCCACCTCGCCGCGGAATCGATGGACGATGAGCAGGGAGTAATCGATGGCCAGGCCGAGTCCGATGAGCTCGACCACGTTGGGCACGTAGAGGTCCATCGGGATCACGGGCGTCAGGAGATAGATCACCAGCAACGTGGTCGCGATGGTGGCGCCGGCCACGACGAAGGGTATGACGACCACGCCACTCATCCCCAGCAGGGCGACCAGCAGGATCAGCGCGAGCGTGACGGCGATGACCCCACCGCGTCGCAGGTCGCCCCTCAACACGGGCGTCATGTCGCTCTGCAGGGCCGCGGGTCCCGTGACCATGGCGCGGGAGAGTCCCCGCGCGTCGAGGGCCCGTCGCAGCTGTCCGGTGAGCGCCGCCGCCCGGGCCAAGTCGAGATCGGTATCGGCCTCGACGTAGAGCACCGCTCCGATCTCCTTGGACTGCAGCACCTTTCCCGTGGGCAACGAGGTGACCGCGCTCGCGATGCGACGCTCGATCGACGCCACGTTCTCCTTGGCGACGCTCACCACGATCGTGAAGGACCCCTCGACGTTCTGGTGGAAGTGCCGCGCGAGGAGGGCGTTTGCCTCGCCCGAGGCGGAGCCGGGAATGTTGAGTGAGGTCGTCAGTCGCGAGTCGAGGGCACCGCTGAACGACGCCCCGAGGACGGCCAGGAGTGTCCAGAGGAGGATCACCATGGTGCGGTGGCGCAGGACCGCGCGCGTCCACCGGCTCAACATACGAGCAGTGTAGGACCAGCGATGGGTCGCGCGCGGGCCGCGGGCCGTGGCGAACGTCATCAGTGCTTCCCCGAGACGCATCGAGTTTCGAGCCAGTCCCTCGTCACGGGTGACGGCCGGCCCGCGCGATCGGCCCCATAGAATCGACTCGCGAAAGAGGAGCCCATGACACAATCGCCCACCTTCACCTACGCCTCACAGACCATCAATCGACTCGGATACGGAGCGATGCGTATCACTGGCGAGGGGGTGTGGGGCTACCCCGCCGACCGCGAGCAGTGTCTCGCAGTCCTGCGCCGGGCGGTGGAGCTCGGCGTGGACTTCATCGACACCGCCGACTCCTACGGCCCGAACGTCTCCGAGGAGCTCATCGCCGAGGCGCTGCACCCCTACGGCCACGTGAGGATCGCCACCAAGGCGGGACTGCTGCGCACCGGCCCCAACGTGTGGGTGCCCTGCGGTCGGCCCGCGTACCTTCGCCAACAGTGCGAGCTCTCGCTGCGCCGTCTCGGCCAGGAGTCCCTCGACCTCTTCCAACTCCATCGCATCGACGCGAACGTCGACCGCGACGAGCAGTTCGGGCTCCTGCGCGACCTCCTCGACGAGGGCAAGGTGCGTGCGGTGGGACTCTCCGAGGTGAGTGTCGAGGAGATCGTCGCGGCGCGCTCCATCGTGGAGATCGCGACGGTGCAGAATCGCTACAACGTCGCGGACCGAGCGAGCGAGGACGTCCTCGACTACTGCGAGAGCAACGGCATCGGTTTCATCCCCTGGTTCCCGGTGGCGGCGGGCGAACTCGCCCGACCCGGCGGGCCCCTCGACACGCTGGCGAACGAGCAGGGCGTCAGTGTGGCACAGCTGTCGCTGGCGTGGCTCCTGCGACGATCGCCAGTGATCATCCCGATCCCGGGGACCTCGTCAGTCGCCCACCTCGAGGAGAACTGCGCCGCGGCGGACGTCGAACTCGAGAACGCCACCTTCGAGGCCCTCAGCGCACTCAGCGCCTAACCGGTCTCCTCGGCGCCTTCGCGGGCCCCATCCGTACTCTCAACCTTCACCTGACCCGCGCCCCTCGAGATGCCCCACGGCGTCTCGAGGGGCGCGTCGCCCGGCGACTACGACTTGAACTTGATCACCCTGCTCGCGGTGTCGCCCCCCGACGCGTTGCCCACACTGATCGCACAGGCTGCGGCGTTGGCCGCCGTGGTGCCGCAGGTCCCCGTACCGATCCGTCCGGTCGCCACCTTGAACACCGTCACGGGCAGGACTCCACTTGCGCTGATCTTGACCGAGGTCGGGAACCCCTGGATGTTGCACCCACTCTGGCCCGTCGCGTTAGCGAGGCACTCGAGAATGAAGACCGAGTCGTGGGGCGTGAAGCCGGTGCCCGAGACCTTGACCGACGCACCGTTGGAGAGACCCGTCGAGGGCGTCACCGTCAGGGTCGGGGACTTCGACGCGGCCAACGGGGTCACCTTGTTGGACGCCGCTGAGACGACGCCCGCACCGTTCTTGTTGAACGCCACCACCGTGAAGTGGTAGGAGGTCTTCACCTTCAGCCCCGTCACGCGACACGGTGACTTCTTCGCCGTACAAGACCTCTTGCCGGGCGTCGAAGTGACCACGTACTTGGTGAGGGGTGAGCCCCCCGTGCTCGACGGCGCACCCCACGACACCGTGGCCGAGCCCACGGCGGGGACCGCGTGAACGTTGCGGGGCGCCGATGGTCGATCCGAGGTAGCGCCCACCGGCAAGGCCAGAGCCACCCCCACGGCGCAGGCGATCATCCCCGCGAGACAGGTTCGTAACGACAGTCGCATGGCAGACTCCTTCGTTATATCGCGTCAATACTGTTCTATCGCACTCTCGCGAGCCAGCCAAGAGTGAGGCCCTCGCCTGCCGACGGAACCACTCGTCGTCTCAGGCCTCGACGACGTCACCGAGGACCGCACCTCCGTTTCGCGGACCCAGCGTCTGCACCGCGATGATCGCCGCAACGAGCATCCCCACTCCGGCCACGACGAGCGACTGCTCGAGTCCCGAGCGGAACGCGCCGTACACCGCCTCGATCACGTGGTCCTCGATGGCGTTGCCCGTCCCGTGCGTGGGTCCCACGCCCGTGGGCACGGTGCCCGTCTCGATAGCGGTGATGATCGTCGAGAAGAAGTTGGTCGGGATCTTGAGGGCGATCAACCGCTGGGTCAACGCGCCGGTGAGCTGTGAGTTGACGAGCGCCCCGAGCACCGCCACACCGAACACCGCGCCCAGCTCGCGGAAGGTGTTGGTCGCCGAAGCGGCCATGCCCGAGCGCTCCGGTGGCACCTCGCTCAGGGCCACCGACGTCATGGGGACCACGCTCGAGCCGAAGCCGTAGCCGGCCAGGGCCAGCGTCGCCATGAGCCAGAGCGAGGGGTTGGCCGATTGGAGCAGCAGGGCCGAGAGCAGGATCCCGGCCCCGGCCATGAAGCAGCCCTCGGCCATCGGCGCCCGGGGACCGACCTTGGCGACGCGACGTCCGGCCAGCACCGCCGAAAGGATCATCGCCGCGGCCATCGGGACGAATTCGACGGCGATGCGCTCGGCGGGGTAACCGAGCACGGCGGTGAGGTAGAGGGCGGTGAAGAAGAAGATCGAGAAGATCGAGAAGTAGAGGATGAAGGCCACCGCCATCGCCCCGCTGAAGCGAGGCGAGCGGAAATACCTCATCTCCAGTAGGGGCGACGCCGTGTGGCGCTCGCGGCGCACGAAGGCCACCAACGACACCACTCCGACGAGGAAGAGTGCGATCACCGTGGAGTCGCGATACCCGTCGGTCTCGCCCATGATCACCGCGAAGGTCAGCGCGCTCAGTCCCAGGGCCCCGAGGACGAAGCCGCCGTAGTCCATGCGCTGGGCCTGGGGGCTCGAGGAATCGGGGACACTCGGGACCGCCAGGGCGATCACGAGCACCGAGGCGGCCGCGTTGAACCAGAAGACCCCCTGCCAATTGTCCAGGGCGACGAGGAGCCCACCAATGACCGGGCCCAGGGCCAGGGCGAGGCCCGAGACCGCCGCCCACGCCCCGATGGCGCGCGCCCGCAGTTCCGGCTCAGGGTACATCTGACGCAACACCGAGAGGGTTCCCGGCTCCGAGGCCGCCGCGCCCACACCCATGATGACCCTGGCGGCGATCAGCACCGAGGGACTCGTGGCCAGAGCGCCGAGGAGCGAGCCCGCGGCGAACAGGCCCAGGCCGAGCAACATCACCTTCTTGCGACCGACGCGGTCTCCCAACGTGCCACCCAGGAGCATGAAGCCCGCGAAGGTGAGCCCGTAGCCGTTGACCACCCACTGCAACTGGGTGACACCCGCGTGCAGATTGGATTGCACGCTGCCGAGCGCCACTGACACGATCGTCATGTCCAAGAAGGTGAGGAACATCACCAGACAGATCGCGATCAGTCCGACCCGCCGGGAACGCGGTCGTCTCGCCAGCTCGTTCGTCTCGCGCTCGCTCGCCAAGAGAACCCCTTCTCACGGGTGGTCGGTGTCCACTGCCAACCTACACGGCGTTAGCGCGCAGCCCGCCACCGCTCGTGGCCGCGCGACCTCCCCCTTGTCGTCGCGTCGACGGACCACGCGCGAAGGTCCAGCGAGGCCCTTGATGAAACGTTAAAATATCGCCTCGAGAGGGGGCGATCCGTCGTGACAACTAGTTATCGTCGATGTGACCACACCCAGTACGCAGGGGGAGGACCACACGGATGAGGGTCGCCCTCTTCATCACCTGCGTGAATGACGGCCTCTTCCCCGATACCCCACGGGCGGTCGTCGAGGTCCTGGAACGGCTGGGACACCACGTCGTCTTCCCCACGCAGCAGACGTGCTGCGGGCAGATGCACCTCAACGCGGGTTACCGCCAAGAGGGACTTCATCTGGCCCAACGCTTCCGCCAGGTCTTCCACGACTATGACGTCATCGTCTCGCCCTCGGCGTCGTGCGTCGGTACGGTGCGCGAGCTCTACCCGACCTCGGCGCGCTCACTGGGCGACGACACCCTCGCCGACGACCTCGAGGAGGTCGGTCGTCGCACCTACGAGTTCTCCGAGTTCCTGACCGACGTGCTCAAGGTCACCGACGTGGGCGCGAGCTTCCCCCACCGCGTCGCCTACCACCCCACCTGCCACTCGCTTCGCGTCCTGGGCCTGGACGAGGCGCCCAAGACGCTGCTGCGCCACGTCGAGGGACTCCAACTCGTCGACATCGCCCAGGAGAGCCAGTGCTGCGGCTTCGGCGGGATGTTCTCGATCAAGAACGCCGAGACGTCGGTCGCCATGGGCCGCGACAAGTTGGCCCACGTGCGCGCGGCGGACGTGGACGTGTTGTGCGCCCTGGACAACTCGTGTCTCACCCACATCGGCGGGCTCGCCTCGCGCGCCAGGACTGGACTGCGAATGATGCACGTCGCCGAGATCCTCGTCGCGCGCCCCGGAGGTGCCGCGTGACGAGGGTCTTCGACACGCATCTACCGTTCCCCGCCCTGGCCCACGAGGCCCTCGGCGACGCGCAGCTGCGCGCCAACCTGGCCCACGCGACCTCGGTGATCCGCGACAAGCGACGTCGAGTGGTGGGCGAGCTCGACGACTGGGAGCAACTGCGCGCGGCGGGTGCGGCCATCAAGGACTACGCGCTCGACCACCTCGACGAGTTATGCGTCGAGTTGGAGAGGAACGTCGTGGCGCACGGGGGCGTGGTGCACTGGGCACGCGACGCCGACGAGGCCAACCAGATCGTCGTCGACCTCGTGCAGTCCCTCGGGGTCGACTCCGTGGTGAAGGTCAAGTCCATGGCCACCGCCGAGATCGAACTCAACGCGGCCCTCGAACGCCACGGGATTACGGCTCACGAGACCGACCTGGCGGAGTTGATCGTTCAGCTCGGCGACGATCTCCCCTCGCACATCCTGGTGCCGGCGATCCACAAGAACCGATCGCAGATCCGCCAGATCTTCCTCGACGAGATGGGCAAGTCGGGACTGCCGGCTCCGGAGGACCTCACCAACGACCCCGCGGCGCTCGCGGCGGCGGCGCGCGCGCACCTTCGCCAGCGGTTCCTCTCGGCGAAGGTGGCGATCTCGGGCGCGAACTTCGTCATCGCCGACACGGGCGCGCTGGTCGTCGTCGAATCCGAGGGCAATGGCCGCATGTGCCTGACCCTGCCCGAGACCCTCATCTCGGTGGTGGGCATCGAGAAGGTGCTCCCCGATTGGCGCAGTCTCGAGGTCTTCTTGCAGCTGCTCCCGCGTTCCTCGACGGGTGAGCGGATGAATCCGTACACCTCGATCTTCACCGGTGCCACGCCCGGCAACGGACCGACCAACTTCCACCTGGTGCTCATCGACAACGGTCGCAGTTCGGCGCTCGAAGAGGTCGACGGACGCGACGTCCTGCGCTGCATCCGTTGCTCGGCGTGTCTCAACGTGTGCCCGGTCTACGAACGCACGGGCGGCCACAGTTACGGCAATCCCTATCCGGGCCCCATCGGCGCGGTCCTCGTCCCACAACTCCGCCGAGGTCGGCGCACGCCGCTCGAGGACTCCCTGCCCTACGCGTCATCGCTCTGCGGCGCCTGCTACGAGGCCTGCCCGGTGAAGATCGACATCCCCAAGATCCTGGTGCGACTGCGCTCGGAGGTCGTCGACGAGAAGCGTCGACGTACCCCCGGCGACCCGGAGTTGTTGAGCATGAGGGCGATCGAGAAGGGGTTCTCCTCCTCGGCACTCTTCCAGCGCGCGATCGCTCTCGGCGCCCTCGTCGGGCGCTTGCCACTTCGCACCCTGCGCTTCTTGCCCCCGCCCCTGCACCGCTGGAGCGCGACCCGCGACGCACCCGTGCCGCCCGCGTCGTCGTTTCGATCGTGGTTCGCCCAGACGCACCGCGAGGACAACCTCACCACGGAGGCGCCCACGGTCTCCACCCAGTCCCTGGTGCGTCGCCACGAGACCCGACACGACGCCGCCCCGGGTCACGTCGGCGTCGACGTCGCCGGACGCGAGGGCGTGTTGAGTTCCATCGCGACCGCGCTGGGTCCAACCAGGCCCACGTCGGAGCCGTCGGCGACGCGCGACTACGCCCTGACCGGTACCCTGGATCGATCGGCGCGCCGGGCCCTGCTCAAGGAGCGGCTCATCGACTATCGCACCAACGTCGTGGAGTGCGACGAGGGGGCGCTGGCGGCGACCATCGACGCTTTGCTGGTCGCGCGCGCGAGCACGTCCGTGTGCGCCCCCGAGGACCTCCCACCACAGTGGCTCGACGCGGTGACGGCGACGATCAGTCGTGACGAGCCGCGTCTGAGCGTGGATGACCTCGACCGGATCGACGCCACCGTGTCGGGATGCGCCCTCGCCATCGCCCAGACCGGCACGATCGTGCTCGACTCCGGCGCTCTCCAGGGCCGTCGGGCGCTCTCGCTGATCCCCGACCACCTCATCATCGTCATCTTCGATGAGCAGATCGTCGAAGTAGTCCCCGAGGGTGTGGCTCACCTCTCCCCGGACTCCGCGCAGACGTGGATCTCGGGGCCGTCGGCGACCTCGGACATCGAACTCGAACGGATCGAGGGGGTGCACGGGCCGCGGACCCTCGACGTCGTCCTCGTCGCCCCGATTCACTCGTCGTAGCCACTCAGGAATCACGGGTCGCGTCGACCGTTAGATTGGATTCGGCAGCGTCGTCGCGTGGCGTCGACGACGAGCCGGCGAGCCGAGAGAGCGAGGAGATTCGTGGTGAGAATTCGCAAGGCAAAGTTGATGGCCATCGTCGCGGGGGCGTCCCTCGGACTCTCGGCCTGCAGTGTTCCCGTCGCCCTGTCCGACACCAACGCCACCTTGGGGGCGAGCCAGTTCCTCCAGGTCCACCTCACGGCCAACCTCTTCGCCCACGGCGCCTCGGCGGCCAAGGTCATCAAGGTGCTCAAGAAGCTCAGCTTCGACCAGAACTACCAGAGCGCCAACGGTGCCCCTCTGGGAACCGCTCTCAATTCCGCCCGCAGTGAACTCATCATCTCGAACGCGACGGAGAGGGTCGCGACGATCGTCGACGTCAACTCCAACGAGTACCTCAACGTCAACATCCCCTCGTTGGCCCACATTCCCGGGCTGGGACTGAGCGCCACGAAGTTGGCGCCGGTGAACCTCCTCCTGGGTGGCCGCTGGATCGAGTTCCCCCACAGCCTCCTCGCCAAGTACGAGACCTCGACGTTGCACCTGAAGCCCACCGCTGCCCTCGCCGCCAAGAACGAGATCCAGGTCGTCGACGCGCTGGTGTCGTTCCTCGCGAAGCAGCCCACGACGACGACCGCCACTGGGTACACCCAGACGGGCACCCTCGCGTCCCTGGTGAACGCCCTGACGCCCCTGCTCAAGAGCACCGTCGCCACGCCCATCACCACGACGGCGGCCAAGGGGAGCTACAAGTTGGCGCTCACGATGAGCGGCAACGTCGCGACCGCGGCTTCTTTGGCCGTCACCACGCCCAACGGGAAATACGGTGACGCGACGCTCACGCTGACGGGAACCTTCGCCCGGGACAACGTGCCCGTCACCACGCCGTCGAACGCGCTCGTGATCACTAATTCACTGATCAAGCAGTTGAGTGGTGGCGCCAGCGGACTCCTCGGCGGTTCGCTGGGCTGATCCGCGTCGCGTAACGCTCGGCCCCCGCAACGGCGTGGCGCCGCCGCGTCGCCGTGACGCGTCGACGAAGTCAATGCGCGCCTAGGCGTGACTCAGCCTGGTCCCAGAGCGTGAGATCATCCAGGACGGGCTCGTAGCGAGTGGTGGCGAAGGACGCGGCGACGCGGCGACGCATCTCACTCAGGTCGTCGTCGAGGACGCCGAGACCCCGGAACTGTAGGAGGGCGTTGCCGATCGCGGCGGCCTCGACCGGGCCGGCGTGGACGCTGACGCCCAACGCGTCCGCCGTGAGTTGACAGAGCGCGTCGTTGAGGGCTCCGCCGCCCACGATGTGCACGACGTCGACGCGAACACCCGTCGCCCTCGAGATGCCGCGGATCGCGCGACGATACGCCACCGCGAGGGAATCGATGATGCATCGCGCGAACTCCGGAGCGCTCACCGGGACCTCGCTTCGCGTGAGCGCGCACTGGGCGGCGAGGCGACCGCGCATATCGCCGGTCCCGAGCAGCTCGTGGCTCTCGGCGTCGATGAGAAACCTTCGTGGGGCGATCGCCATCGCCTCACGGGTCAAGGTGGCGGCGTCGTAGTCCTGCCCCTCCAGGGCGAACTCGCGGATCACCTCCTGCAGGAGCCAGAATCCCATCACGTTGCGCAAGAAGCGCGTGCGTCCGAAGGCGCCGAGTTCGTTGGTGTAGCCCTCGACGAACGCCGAGTGCTCGATCAGCGGCTCGTCGATCTCCACGCCCACCAGGGACCAGGTGCCCGATGATACGTAGGCGAAGTTCCCGCTCGTCGCCGGCACGGCCACCACGGCGGACGCCGTGTCGTGCGAGGCGACGGCGACGACCCGGGTGTGGGGCGACACGCCCGCCGCCAGGGCGGAGGACCGGGTCACCTCGCCGAGCACGCGACCCGGTTCGATGAGTGGACCCACGAGCCGGCGAGGCACCGCGAAGAGCGCGAACAGCTCGTCGTCCCACTGGCGATGACGGTCGAGCAACTGCGTGGTCGAGGCGTTCGTCACCTCCCACGCGCGCACGCCCGAGAGCAGGTAGTTCACGAGGTCGGGGATGAGCAAGAGACACTCGGCCCGACTCAGGGTCGACCCGTCGGCGACCAGTTGGAACAGGGTGTTGAAGGTCAGGAGCGCGATCCCGCTGCGCTGATAGAGCGCCCACGGGTCCATCTGGGTCGTGACGGCGGCGAAGGCGGCGTCACTACGCGGATCGCGATGGTGCGCGGGCGCGCGTAGCAGTGCCCCCCGGTCGTCGAGCAGTCCGTAGTCGACGGCCCAGGAGTCCACGCCGACCGAGGAGAGGGCGAGGCCCCGGCCCGCGGCCGCACGCGTCGCCGCGCCCAGGCCCTGGTCGATCTTCGACATCAGGTACTCGATGTCCCAGGAGAAGACGCCCCCGACGTCGTGGCCGCCGTTGGCGAACCTCGCCACCTGTTCGACCTCCAATCGGCCGTCGACCAACGTCACCAACAGGACGCGCCCACTGGACGCGCCGAGGTCGACCGCGGCGACCGCGACGGGTTGCGTCGACACGACTCAGCGCAGGAAGGCGGCGGCCACGCCCGAGTCCACCGGGATGTGCGCACCCGTCGTCAGGGCGAGGTCGCCTCCCAGCAGGGCGAACACCGCGTCGGCGATGCTCTCGGGCAGCACCTCGCGCTTGAGTAGCGTGCGTCCGGCGTAATACGCGCCGAGATCCTCCTCCTTCACCCCGTAGACGGCGGCGCGCTGGGCACCCCACCCACCGGCGAAGATCTTGGATCCGCGAACGACGCCGTCGGGGTTCACCCCGTTGACGCGGATGCCCAGCTCCCCCAACTCCGCGGCCAACAGCCTCACCTGGTGAGCCTGGTCCGCCTTGGCCGACCCGTAGGCGACGTTGTTGGGTCCGGCGAAGACGGCGTTCTTCGACACGATGTAGACGATGTCGCCACCCATCTGCTGGTCGCGCATGACCTTGACCGCGGCCTGCGCCGCCAAGAACGAGCCCTTGGCCATGACGTCGTGTTGCAGGTCCCAGTCCTGTTCGCTGGTCTCGAGCAGTGACTTCGAGATCGAGAGTCCCGCGTTGTTGATCAAGATGTCCACGCCGCCGAAGGCCAGCACCGCCTCGTCGAGTGCATCCTGCACCGCCGCCTTGGACGACACGTCGATCGCGACGCCGCGAGCGACGTCGCGCGAGCCCAACTCGGCCGCCATCGCCGCGGCCGACTGCTCGTCCAGGTCGGCGACGACCACGTGGGCGCCTTCGCCCGCGAGCCGGCGCGCGGTCGCGGCCCCGATACCCGACCCCCCGCCCGTCACGAGCGCGACGCGACCGGCGAGCGGCTTGGCCGCGGGCATGCGCTGGAGCTTCTCCTCCTCGAGCTGCCAGTACTCGATGCGGAACTTCTCAGACTCCTCGATCGGTGCGTACGTCGAGATCGCCTCGGCCCCCGTCATGACGTTGATCGCGTTGATGAAGAACTCCCCGGCCACCCGGGCGGTCTGCGCGTCCTTGCCGAACGAGAACATCCCGACGCCCGGCACCAGGACGATCGCGGGATCGGCGCCGCGCATCGCCGGGGACTGCTCCGTGGCGAAGCGGTCGTAGTACGCCCGATACGCGACGCGGTACTCCTCGTGGAGCTGACCGAGGCGCTCGATCATCTCCGGCACCGAAGCGTCGGACGCGAGGTCGAGGATCATCGGACGCACCTTGGTGCGCAGGAAGTGGTCGGGACAGGAACTCCCCCGACTGGCGACCTCCGCGTGGCGCTCGGACTCGAGGAAGCCCAGGACCGTGTCGGTGTCGAAGAAGTGACCCACCTGTGGTCGGTCGGTGCTGGCCATGCCGCGCAGCACCGGGAAGAGGGCGATCGCCTTGGACCGGCGCTGCGCATCCGCGAGCCGCGCGAAGCGCGCGACCTTGGGCCCCAACGGCTCGGGTCGTCCGTGTTCGGCGATGTAGCGCTCGGCCGTGCGGATGATGAACAGCGCGTTCTCCTCACACTCGTCGCTGGTGTCACCCCACGCGGTGATGCCGTGTCCGCCCAGGATCACGCCGACGGCCTCGGGGTGGGCGTCGCGGATGGCGGCGATGTCGAGTCCCAACTGGAAGCCCGGTCGCCGCCAGGGCGTCCACGCGACGCGGTCGCCGAAGATGGTGCGCGTCAGGGCCTCGCTGTCGGCCGCCGTCGCCAGGGCGATCCCCGAATCGGGATGCAAGTGGTCGACGTGGGCACTGTCGAGGAGCCCGTGCATCGCCGTGTCGATCGACGGGGCGGCGCCACCCTTTCCGAAGAGGCAATAGTCGAAGGCCGACACCATCTCGTCCTCGAACTGCGGCCCGCGGTACACGTTCTTCAGCGCGCGCAGGGCGTCGAGGCGAAGGGCGGCGAGGCCCGTGAACTTCAGCGTCCCCAGGTCGCCGCCCGAGCCCTTGACCCACATCACGTCCACGTCGTGTCCGCTGGCCGGGTCGACGACGGTCGACTTCACGCTGGCGTTCCCACCGGCGTAGTTGGTGATGGTGGGATCGGAACCGAGTCGGTGGGATCGCTCCAGCAGTTCCTGCACGGCGACGGGCACGTCGTAGCCGAGGTCGGGCATCACGCACCCCATCCCGCGGCCTGGCCGCCCACTCGCTCCTCTTCGATCCGGCGCTGGTATCCCGAGCGCTGGTAGGCGGCGATGGGGTCCGGGTCCAGGCCCATCTCGGTGCGCATCTCGGCGAGCAGGGGACGCACGTCGGTGTAGAAGGCGTCGGTAAAGAGGGCGTTGGCGCCCAGGACGTCACCCTCGAGCTGACACTTGCTCAGCGCCTCACGGTCCACCAGCAACGCTTTGGCGGTCGCCTCCTGGACGTTCATCACCGACCTGATCTCGGCCTGCACCTTGGGTTCGATGTTGTGACACTGATCGAGCATGAACGCCACGTTCCCGTCGGGCGTGACGACGCCGGCGTCGACGATCTCGAACATGATGCGAAAGAGCTGGTAGGGGTCCGCCGCGCCGACCATCAAGTCGTCGTCACCGTAGAACCGCGAGTTGAAGTGGAATCCGCCCAGGCGACCGGCACGCAGCAGGACCGACACCAAGAACTCGATGTTGGTGGCCACCGCGTGGTGACCGGTGTCGACGAGCACCCTGGCCTTGTCACCGAGTTCCAGGCAGTGCACCAGCGACGTCCCCCAGTCGGGTACGTCCATGGTGTAGAACGACGGCTCGTAGAGCTTGTACTCGAGCAGCATCTCCACCCCGTCGCCCATCGCGGCGTAGGTCTCGGACAGGGCCTCGTGGAGACGGTCCTGACGCGCACGGATGTTGTCCTGTCCCGGGTAGTTGGTGCCGTCGGCGAACCACAGGCTGATGGCGAAGGACTTGGTCTCGTGAGCGATGTCCACGCACTCCAAGAGGTGGTCGATGGCCTTACGCCGGATCCTCGGGTCGGGGTTGCACACGCTGCCCAGTCGGTAGTCGTCCTCCTGGAAGACGTTGGGATTGATCGCCCCGATCCTCACCCCCAAGTCGGTGGCGTGCTTGGCGAGCTTGCCGTAGTCCTCGACCTTGTCCCAGGGGATGTGCACCGCCACCGAGGGGGCCACACCCGTGAACTTGTGGACCTGCGCCGCGTCCTCCATCTTCTCGAAGGGGTCGCGCGCGACCCCGCGCTGACCGAACACCTTGAAGCGCGTGCCCGAGTTGCCGTAGGCCCACGACGGGGTCTCGATCCATTGTCGACGTAGTACGTCCTTGATGTCACTGCGACTCATCATGTCTGCCCTCTTTCTCACTTCTCTCCTGGTCGGGGCATCACCCCCGAGAACTTGACTCCTACGGCAGGTGGAACACTTCCTCGAGCGGACGCATGCCCTCGTCGGGCGCGCCCTCGAGTCCCACGAAGAACTCCCCCATCGACGCCTGCCACCGCGCATTGACCTCGGTGGCCGCCATCAACTCCAGGCAGCGATCGAAGTCCTCACACTCCAGATAGCCGACCAACACGCCGTCGGGGGCGAGGAACAGGGAGTAGTTCCGCCATCCCGCGTCCGACAGCGCCGCGAGCATCTCCGGCCACACCGCCGCGTGTCGCGCCCGGTACTCGTCGGCCTTCTCGGGGTTGATTCGCAACTGGAAGCACACTCGTTGCATCAAGAGACCTCCACGTCTCGGCGTCGAAGTTGGGTCCGAAGACGACCCAGGCCCTCGCGCGCGTTCGGGATCAGGACGCTCACGAGCAGCAGGCAACCTGTCACGATGCTCTGCACCTGGGCCGACACGTTCACGTCGGTCAATGACGACTGCAGACTCGCGAAGATGGC
>JAGXBH010000032.1 GCA_018971185.1 Acidobacteriota bacterium | reverse complement strand
GGGCGCGCTGTTCATCTCCAATCAGGTCTACGAGTGGACGCACCTGGCGACGCGCTGGTACACGAACTCCTACGGGTCGGTGTTCTACATCACGACGGGCATCCACGGACTTCACGTCTTCCTCGGTCTGGTGGCCATGCTGTTCCTGCTCTTTCGCATGCGCGGCACCGAGGGTGACCCGGGCGAGCTCTCCACGTTCCAAGGCGTCAGCTACTACTGGCACTTCGTCGACGTCGTCTGGATCGGGCTGTACTCGTCCCTGTTCCTCTTGAAGTAGGTCGTGATGAAGACTCGTTACCGTGCATCGTTCGTCGCCGTGGTCACCCTGGTCGTAGCGGGTCCCGTGCTGGGCTTGGCGGCGTCGGCCTTCGCCTCCACCAACACCTACACGCGCACGCCCTATCAGACGGGGCGCGCGAACGCCGGGACTCCCAATTCCACCAACGTGGTCAAGAACTCGAGTGGCACGGTCGTGAGCTACGGCAACAGCGCGATCACCTACACCGCGCCCTCACCGTCGTTGGCGACGCTGGGTCAGTCGCTCTTCTTGGAGAACTGTGCGTCGTGCCACGGGACGGCCGCCAACGGCGTTCCGGCCAATGGGACGTCTGGCGCGTTCCCGAACCTGGTCGGCCTGGGACCGGCGACCATCGATTTCTGGATCGAGTCTGGTCGGATGCCGGCCGCGGACCCTCGTGCGGTGCAGGCGAACCGTCGCGTGCCGCGACTCTCGCACTCTCAGGCGCTGGCCATCGCGGCGTGGGTGAACTCTCTCAGCCCGAGTTACCCCGACATCCCCTCACCTAATCTGGCCAGCGCGAACGTCTCCGACGGCGCAGCACTCTTCGCGCTCAACTGCGCGGCCTGTCACACCATCGAGGGCGACGGCGACGCGTTGGCCGCGGGCACCTTCGCTCCCTCGCTGCGTAACATCCCTGCCTACCAAGTGGTCGAGGCGATCCGCACCGGTCCGGGCAACATGCCGCGCTTCACCGGCAACCTCAGCGACTTCCAGGTCGCTGACATCGTCAAGTACGTGACGACCGAGATCCAGCACCCTCAGAACCCGGGCGGTTTCGGCCTGGGCGGCCTGGGTCCCGTGGCCGAGGGATTCGTCGGATTGTTGTTGGGCGTGGGCCTCCTGGCCCTCGTCGGATTCTGGGTAGGAGAACGCCAGTGAGCGAGCACGAACAGCGCACCCCGGTGCAGTTGAGCACGGTCTCCGCGGACGACCCGCGCCTGCAGCCGGCGGCGCGTCGCCCCGAACTGGTCGAGAAGGTCATTGCCGTCACCTTCTTGGCGGGTATCGCCCTCATCGCCGGCTTCGGAGCGGCCTACTGGGTCAACGCCGTCCCGTGGGTGCTGGGCGCGACCTTCGGCGGTGGGCTCTTCCTCATGGGCGTGGGCCTGATCGCGTGGGGCAAGTACCTCATGCCCCGCGGTCCCTTCGTCGAGGAGCGCCACACCTTGGCCAATACCGACGAGGACCGCAACGCCTTCGCCGCGGCGATCGTCGAGCGCGGCGGCGGCGTCGTGAAGCGTCGCAAGTTCCTCGGGGGACTCCTAGGCGCGGGCATGGGGATCTTCGGGGTGGTCGCGGCCTTCCCGCTGGTGCGCTCACTGGGCCCCCTGCCCAAGGGGACCCTTTTCCACACCGACTGGGCCAAGGGAACGTACCTGGTCGACATCACGGGTCGTCGCGTGCACCGCGACGACCTCGCCGTGGGCTCCATCGTGACGGTCTACCCCGAGGGTCTCGAGAACACCGACAACGGTCAGGCCGTGGACCAGACGGTCCTGATCCGCATCTCCAACGAGAACTACGTGACGCAGAAGGGGCGCGAGACCTGGGGGCCCCTCGGTTACATCGCCTACTCCAAGCTCTGCACCCACCTGGGCTGCCCGGTCGGACTCTACGAGCAGCAACTGCAGTTGTTGGTGTGCCCGTGTCACCAGTCGATGTTCGACGTCACCAACGGCGCCATCCCCAACTTCGGACCCGCCCCGCGACCGCTACCGCAACTGCCGCTGCAGTTCGACTCCGCGGGGTACCTGCAGTCGCAGGCCGACTTCAACCAGCCCGTCGGACCCGGATTCTGGGAGCGTTCATGAGCCAGATCATCAACACCAAACGAGGGCGGCGCGAGCAGAGTGGTCCCTACGGGAAGTTGGGGCACGCGCTCAATGAGCTCGACGACCGCATGGGCGTCGCCAAGGGCGGGCGCACGTTCCTCGACAAGATCTTCCCGGACCACTGGTCCTTCATGTTGGGCGAGATCGCGCTCTACTCCTTCGTGGTCCTGCTGGCCACGGGTATCTTCCTCACGCTCTACTACGTGCCGAGTCAGGACCTGACCACCTACACCGGCAGCTACCTCCCCCTCTACGGACAGAAGGTCACCGAGGCGTTCGCGTCGACGGTGAACCTCTCCTTCGCGGTGCGCGCGGGACTGCTGATGCGCCAGATGCACCACTGGAGTTGTGACATCTTCATCGGAGCGATCGTGGTGCACATGGGTCGCGTGTTCTTCACCGGCGCCTTTCGAAAGCCTCGCGAGACCAACTGGGTCATCGGCACGACCCTGCTGATCCTGGCCATCGTCAACGGGTTCCTCGGCTACTCGTTGCCCGACGACCTCGTCTCGGGTACCGGCATCCGCATCGCCTACTCGATCATCCTGTCCATCCCGGTCGTCGGCTCCTACGTGGCCTTCTTCCTCTTCGGGGGCAACTTCCCGGGCACCTCGATCCTGCCGCGTTTCTTCATCCTGCACGTCCTGATCATCCCCCTGATCATCCTGAGCCTGGTGGGTGCGCACATGGTGCTGCTGGTGCGTCAGAAGCACACGCAGTTCCCGGGCAAGGGCAAGACCGAGAACAACGTGGTGGGCACGCCGATGTACCCGGTGTTCATGGCCAAGACCACCGGCTTCATGTTCGTAGTGGCCGGGGCGACGGCCCTCCTCGGAGCGTTCGCCCAGATCAATCCGATCTGGCAGTTCGGCCCCTACACCGCCTCGCGGATCTCCTACGCCGTGCAACCGGACTGGTACATGGGTTTCCTCGACGGGGCGCTGCGCATCTTCCCGGCGTGGTCCTTCCATAGCTTCGGCTACACCATCCCCCTGGAGGTGACGATCCCCGCAGTGATCTTCCCGGGAATACTCTTCAATCTCGTGATGGCCTGGCCCACCATCGAACGCAAGTTCACCAAGGACAACGAGATGCACAACCTTCTCGACCGCCCGAGCAACCGACCCAAGCGCACCTCGGCCGGCGTGGCGGTGGCGGTGCTGTGCTCGATGCTCTTCATCGCGTCCTCCACCGACGTGATCGCCAACTTCTTCCACCTCTCACTCAACACCGTGCTGTGGTCGATGCGGATCCTGTGCATCGTCATGCCGGTGCTCGCCTACCCCGTCACCTACAAGATCTGTCGCGAGATGCAGGGCTTCGCCGGCGCGGGCAAGCGCAAGACCGCCAACATCGTGACGCGCACCGCCGAGGGCGAGTACGTGGCGACCCCCGCCCCCGCCTACGTGGACGACCTGGTGCACGAGCACGAGCTCGAGGCCGTGCCGGTGCCGACCTACGTGGTGGACGTCGACGACGAGGTGTCGTCGGGGGAAGGTGGCGTGCGCCGCGTCCCTCGCTAGGGCGCAGTGCGAGTCGACCTGATGAGGTGGGGCGTCCTGGTCGTTGCTGCGCTCACGGTGATCACCCTGGGTGCTGGCGCCGCGATCGCCAGTTCTCCCCCACCGGGGGCGTCGGCGATCGCCCACTCCCCCCACGCGACCCCCGCCGTGGTGACGACGACGACCGTCGCACTCGAGCGTCCGCAGGCCAATTGGCAGGTGGCGACCTCCTCGGCGCGCGGGGTCATGGTGGACTACCGGATGATCGACGTGGCGGGCGTCATGTTCCGCGCCATTCGTCTTCGCGCACGAACCACTCTGCTGCGCTGGCACGTCGGCTCGAGTGATCCGCCCGTTGGCGCGGGCACGGTGCCGGCGGACGCGGGACCGTCGATCAATTGGGCCAACGAGGGACTGGCGGGAGTGGTCGCGGTCTTCAACGGGGGCTTCAAGGTCGGTGCGCACGCGGGCGGGTCGATGGTGGACGGCGTCGTGCTCTCGCCGATGGTTCGCGGCGACATGACCCTCGCGATCGACGCGTCCGGTCACTGGAAGATGGGCGAGTGGGGGCCGGGCTTCCCGGGTCGCGCGTTTCACGCCATTGCCTATCGACAGAACCTGGGTCCGCTCATCGCCAACTCCCGCCCGACGGCGGCGGCGCTCTCGAGCAACGAACTGATCTGGGGTGACCCCCTGCACGGCAACCCTCAGCAGGCACGCTCGGCCCTGGGCATCGACGTGCGCGGCAACCTGGTGTACGTCGCGACCCTCTCAGGGGTCTCCCCGGCGCTCCTGGCGACGGCCCTGCTCGCCGCGGGCGCGGTGGAGGGGATGGAACTCGACATCAACCCCTACTGGCCGATCCTGGGGGCCTCATTCAGCGTCCTGCACCAGCCCGGTGCGTATCCCGTGCAGATCCCTTACTCCGAGCACAATCCCACGATCTACAACACCGGGTGGGAACGGGACTTCTTCGTGGCGATGGCTGAACCCAACAACTGGCGCTGTTCGTGGACGAGCCCGGGGCTCGTCCCGGCGCGTCGCGGGGCCCAGCCCCAGCCGCTGCGCGAGGTGTGCTCCCGCGCGCGCTGAGGCCCCACGGGGTGGGTGGTTGCGTAGCATGGGGACGTGCTGAGTCCGGACCCTAAATGGCCGTCGGCCACGTCGCTGCTGGTCCGAGGCGGCGTGTTCGACGCGTCGTCGCACACCGTGGTGCGTCTGCTGGGCGCGCACACCCACGCCACGTCGGTGTCGCCACGATCGGAGTCCTCCACACCCGCGGCGGTGCGCGCCGCACTCGCGCGCTATTCGACCTGGTCGTTCGAGGATCAATGCGACCTTTCCGACGCGGCCGTGATCGACGATCTCGGCGACGTGGCAGAACCCGACACTGACGAGGGCGCCGCAGAGTTGGCGCAGCTCCTGGGGGGCGACCTCGAGGGGCCGTGGCTGCTGCTGGGTGGCGACAACGCTCTGACCTGGCGGGCTCTGAGTGCCCTGTCGCGCGGACGCTTCGACGACTGGGGCCTCATCACCTTCGACGCCCACCTCGACATGCGCGAGGGCCGCTCCAACGGTTCGCCGGTGCGCCAACTACTCGACGCGGGACTCGACGGCTCTCGCGTCGTGCAGATCGGCCTCGCCGACTTCTCCAACTCGGCCGCCTACGCGCGCGACGCCGCGGCCGCCGGGGTGAGGATCATCAGCCGCGCGCAGCTGCGCGAGCGCTCCGTCGCCGACGTGGTACGCGAGGCCGTCGCGGTCGCGGGACGCGACGGGCGGCGTCTCTACGTGGACGTCGACATGGACGTGTGCGACCGCAGCGTCGTACCGGGCTGCCCGGCCGCGGCCCCGGGGGGCGTCAGTCCCGACGAGCTGCGCCAGTTCGTGCGTCTCACCTGCGCGCAACCGCAGGTCAGCGCCCTCGACATCACCGAGATCGACGTGGCGCGCGACGCCCCCGACGAGCGCACGGTGCGACTCGCGGCCCTCGTCATGCTCGAGGCCCTGGCCGGTTTCCTACGACGAACATCGAATCAGAGGAGTGTGCAGTGAGTGTGGGACTGGGTGAGAAGGGACTGACCCGCGACGAGTTGTTGCGGATCGCCCGGGGCGGTGAGCGGGTGGTGATCGAGCAACCGGTCATCGAGCGACTCAGAGCGCAGCGCGCCGCCATCGAGGTGATGGTCTCGAGCGGAGTGCCGGTGTACGGCGTCTCCACGGGTTTCGGCTCACTGGCGACGACCTACGTCGAGCCCGACCAGCGGCGCGCCCTGCAGCAAGCGCTCATCCGTTCGCACGCCGCGGGCGTGGGGAGCCACGTCGAGGTCGAGGTCGTGCGGGCGATGATGGTCTCGCGCTTGACGACCTTATGCTCGGGTGTGACAGGGGTCCAGCCCTCGACGGCGCTCGCCTACGCGGATCTGCTGAACGCCCACATCACGCCGGTCGTTCACGAGTACGGCTCGCTCGGGTGCTCGGGCGACCTGGCGCCACTCGCTCACGTGGCGCTCGCCCTGATGGGGGAGGGTGACGTGACCCTGGCCGACGGGACGATTTCCCCGGCCGCCGCGGCCCTCACCGCGGCCGGGCTGGCCCCGGTGCAACTCGCCGAGAAGGAGGGACTGGCCCTCTTGAACGGCACCGACGGCATGCTGGGGCACCTCATCTTGGCCCTCGAGGACGGACGGAACCTCCTGGAACTGTCCGACGTCGCGGCGTCGCTGTCCATACAGGCGCTGCGCGGGACCGATCGGGTGTTCATCGCCGAACTACAGGCGTTGCGCCCCCACGCCGGCCAGCGCGTCAGCGCCGCGAACCTCATGGCCCTGCTCGCGGGTTCGCCGATCGTCAACTCGCACGCCGGCGACACCACCCAGGTCCAGGACGCGTACTCGCTGCGCTGCGCCCCCCAGGTGCACGGCGCCGCGCGCGACACGTTCGCCCACGCGGCCGCCGTCGCCGACATCGAGCTGTCCTCGGCGATCGACAACCCCTCGGTACTGCCCGACGGGACCCTGTCCTCGAACGGGAACTTCCACGGAGCCCCCGTCGGCTACGTCCTCGACTTCCTGGCCATCGCCCTGGCGGACGTGGCGTCGATGTCCGAGCGCCGTACCGATCGCCTGCTCGACGTGCATCGCAACTTCGGGCTGCCGCCGTTCCTCGCCCACCAGGCCGGAGTGGACTCGGGCCTGATGATCGCCCAGTACACCCAGGCGGCCATGGTCAGCGAGATGAAGCGCCTGGCCGCGCCGGCCAGCGTGGACTCGATCCCCTCGTCGGCGATGCAGGAGGACCACGTGTCGATGGGCTGGCACGCGGCGCGCAAGCTGCGCCGGTCGCTCGAGGCGTTCGCCGACGTGCTCGCCATCGAGCTGGTGGCCGCCGCGCGGGCCATGGCGTTGCGTGCGCCGCTGGGCGCCTCGCCGGCCACGGCCCCGGTCGTCGAGCTGGTGAACCGCGTGACCGGGGGACCCGGCCCGGACCGGTGGCTGGCGCCACAACTGTCGGCGGTGGCCGAGCTCGTGCGCGCTGGCGCGGTACGCGCCGCGGTGTCCTCACACGTCGAGCTGCACTAGAGGAGGGAGTCACGATGCAAGGTGCCCGACCCGTCCGCGCGGCGCGCGGTCGCGAACTGAACACGCTCGGTTGGCCACAGGAGGCGGCGCTGCGCATGCTCCAGAACAACCTCGACCCCGAGGTGGCCGAGCGGCCCGACGACCTCGTGGTCTACGGCGGCACGGGGCGCGCGGCGCGCGACTGGCGCAGCTTCGACGCGCTCGTGCGCACCCTGCGCACGCTCAAGGGTGACGAGACGATGTTGGTGCAGTCGGGACGACCGGTCGGGGTCTTGCAGACTCACGAGTGGGCGCCGCGGGTCCTGATCGCCAACTCCAACTTGGTGGGCGACTGGTCCACCTGGCCCGAGTTCCGACGCCTCGAGGCCCTCGGCCTGACGATGTACGGGCAGATGACGGCGGGGTCGTGGATCTATATCGGGACCCAGGGCATCTTGCAGGGGACGTACGAGACCTTCGCGGCCGTGGCCGCCCAGCGTTTCGCGGGCACCCTGGCCGGCACGCTCACCTTGACCGGCGGCGTCGGCGGCATGGGCGGGGCGCAGCCTCTGGCGGTGACGATGAACGACGGGGTGTGCCTGTGCGTGGATGTCGACCCGACGCGCCTCGAGCGCCGGGTGCAGCACCGCTACCTCGACGAGTGGACGCCCGACCTCGACGAGGCGCTGCGTCGGGTCCTGGCGGCCAAGGCCGAGAGGCGAGCCTTGAGCGTGGGGGTGCTCGGCAACTGCGCGTGGGTGTTCCCCGAATTGCTGCGCCGCGGCGTCGAGGTCGATATCGTCACCGACCAGACCTCGGCCCACGACCCCCTGAGCTACCTCCCCGAGGGCATCGACCTCGCCGACTGGCACGACTACGCCGAGAAGAAGCCCGAGGAGTTCACCGACCGCGCGAGGTTGTCGATGGCGCGTCAGGTCGAAGCGATGGTGGGCTTCATGGACGAGGGGGCCGAGGTGTTCGACTACGGCAACTCGATCCGCGGCGAAGCGCAGCTGGGCGGCTACGCGCGGGCCTTCGCCTTCCCCGGATTCGTCCCCGCCTACATCCGACCGCTGTTCTGTGAGGGCAAGGGCCCCTTCCGCTGGGCGGCCCTCTCGGGCGACCCCCGCGATATCTGGCGCAGCGACCAGGCCGTGCTCGATCTCTTCCCCGAGAACGAGGCGCTACGCCGATGGATCTCCAAGGCCCAGGACCGCGTGGCCTTCCAGGGCCTGCCCGCGCGCATCTGCTGGCTCGGTTACGGCGAGCGCGACCGCGCCGGCGTCGCCTTCAACGACCTCGTGGCGTCGGGCGAGATCTCGGCGCCCCTGGTGATCGGTCGCGACCACCTCGACAGCGGATCGGTGGCGTCGCCCTATCGCGAGACCGAGGCCATGCTCGACGGCTCCGACGCCATCGCCGACTGGCCGCTGTTGAACGCGCTGGTCAACACCGCGTCGGGGGCCACGTGGGTCTCGATCCACCACGGCGGTGGCGTGGGGATCGGCCGATCCCTGCACGCCGGCCAGGTCTGCGTCGCCGACGGTACCGCCCTGGCGCGCGAGAAGCTGTCGCGGGTCCTCACCAACGACCCGGGGATGGGCGTCATCCGTCACGTCGACGCCGGCTACGAGATCGCCGAGGCCACCGCCGACGCCCGCGGCGTGCGCATCCCCATGCGCGAGGGGTAGTGGTCACGCGCCTGCTCACCAACATCGGTGAGCTGCTGACGAACGACCCCGAGTACGGCGACCACTCCGCGGTCGGACGCCTACGCGACGCGGCCCTGGTGGTCGACGAGGAACGGGTGCTGTGGGTCGGCGCGGCACGCGACGCACCCGCCGCCGACGAGCGACGCGACGCGGCGGGGGCCGGCGTCCTACCGGGCTTCGTCGATTCGCACACCCACCTCGTCTTCGCCGGCGAGCGCTCGCGTGAGTTCGAGGCGCGCATGGCGGGTGAGCGCTACGACGCCGGGGGCATCGCCAGCACGGTCGCGGCCACTCGCGCTGCGAGCGATGACGACCTGCGCACCCAGTGCGCGGCACGGTACTCGGCGTTGGGCGTCGCGGGGGTCACCACCGTCGAGGTGAAGTCGGGCTACGCCCTCGACGTGGCGGGCGAGGCCCGACTGGTCGCACTGGCGTCCGAGGTGACCGAGGAGGTCACGTTCCTCGGTGCGCACGTCGTGCCGAGCGAGTTCCGCGGCGACCGCGAGGGCTACGTCGCCCTGGTGGCGGGCGAGATGATGCGCGCCTGCGCGCGCGCGAGATGGGTCGACGTCTTCTGCGACGAGGGGGCCTTCGACGTGGACGAGGCGCGGGTCGTCCTCGAGGCCGGACGCGCCGCCGGCCACCAACTGCGCCTGCACGCCAATCAGATCCGCGATATCGGGGCGATCGAACTGGCCACTGAGTTCGACTGCGCCAGCGTGGACCACTGCACCCACGTCGATGACGTCGACGTCGAACGACTGGCCGGATCGTCGACGGTGGCGACGCTGCTGCCCGGGGCGGAGTTCTCGACGCGCTCGGCGTATCCCTCGGGACGGCGCCTCCTCGACGCGGGGGTCACGGTCGCGCTGGCGACCGACTGCAACCCGGGGACCTCCTACGTGACCTCGATGTCCTTCGTCATCGCCCTCGCCGTACGCGAGATGGGCATGAACGTCGACGAGGCGGTGTGGGCGGCCACCCGCGGCGGGGCCGCGGCCCTGCGTCGTGACGACGTGGGCCACCTCGCGGTGGGTGCCCGCGCCGACCTGGTCATCCTGGACGCGCCGCGCGCCGCGCACCTGGCGTATCGACCCGGTACGCCGCTGGTGGCCGAGGTGTGGCGCGCGCGACACTGAGGGGCCACGCCCGCGACGTGAGCGTTCAGGCGTGGCGCATCCAGAGGTTGGGCTCCACGTAGACCCCGGTGTCGCGTTCACGGTCGATGGCCACGAGGTCGAGCGCCTCGGGCACCACGTAGGCACCGGTCTCGGGGAAGGCCATGTGCGTCCACGACTCCCATTCCCGCACGGTCCCGGTGATGATCATCGACTCGGGGGCTGGTGCGAGCACCCGGGCCCCGAGTCGCTCGTGGGCGCGGATCCAGGGGTCGAGGTGCTCCCCGTCGTCGCGTCGCCACCGAGCGAACGTCGCCATGGGCGTGAGGGGATAGCTCGCCTTGAGCGTGGGACGCACCGGGGCGATCACGCGCGACAATCCCGCCGCGGCCGCGCGCTCTCGTAACTCTCGCATCACCGCCGCCGACAGGGCCCGGCCGCGGTAGCGGGGGTGGACCGCGACGGCCATGATGCTCAGGGTGTCGTGCGCGGAGCGGTCGTCGCCCGAGAGCGAGCGCACCAGCGCGTCGTCGTAGCCCCCGGGGAGGTCCTCGGGCGTCTCGTCCCACGCGAGCGACACGCCCCACCCTCCGGCGACGACCACGCCGTCGAGCACCAGGGTCACGTCGAGGTGCGAGAAGCTCTCCTGCACCGCGGGCAGGTAGGTCCGCGACACGGGGTCGTGGAAGATGAAGTCGGGCCACGAGTTCGCGAAGGCCTCGCCGAACTGATGGTGCAGGTCGAGACGGTCCCTGGTGGTGAAGACCTCGATCTGCGCCATCGCCCGATACTAGCGACGCGGCGCCGAGTGAGGTTCGCGACGCGGGGCATAAGTTGGGGTCATGACCACCACCTTCCCCACCGTCCCCGCCGAACTCCCGCGAACCCTCGCCGCACTACGCGAGAGCGGCTTCGTGCGGCGCAGCGTGCGCGAGGAGATCCGGGCGAACCTGGAGGAGCGGCTCGCCTCGGGCCGGCCACTGACCTCGGCGGTGCTGGGATACGAGGACACGGTACTGCCGCAGTTGGAGACCGCGCTGCTCGCCGGACACGACATCATCCTGCTCGGCGAGCGCGGGCAGGCCAAGACCCGCATGATCCGCTCCCTGGTGGAGCTGCTGGACGAGTGGTTGCCCGTCGTGGAGGGCACCGAGGTGCGCGATGACCCCTTCGCCCCGCTCTCGGTGTACGCCCAGGCGCTCGTGGCCGAGCGCGGCGACGAGACGCCTCTCGCCTGGGTGCACCGCTCGCAGCGCTTCGCCGAGAAGCTCGCCTCGCCCGACACCTCGATGGCCGATCTGATCGGCGAGGTCGACCCCATCAAGGTCGCGGGCGGGCTCTACCTCGACGACCCCCGCGCGCTGTCCTTTGGACTGGTGCCCAAGTCGAATCGGGGGATCTTCGCCATCAACGAGATGCCCGACCTCTCGGAGCGCATCCAGGTCGGGTTGCTCAACGTGCTCGAGGAGCGCGACGTGCAGATCCGCGGCCACCTGGTCCGTCTCGAACTCGACCTGCTGGTGGTGGCGACGGCGAACCCGGAGGACTACACCAATCGCGGGCGACTCATCACCCCGCTGAAGGACCGCTTCGGCTCACAGATCCGCACGCACTACCCCTACGAGATCGCCACCGAGATGGCCGTGGTGCGACAGGAGAGCCGTCTGCCGCGCGCCGATCGGCCCATCGAGGTCCCCTGGTTCATCGAGGACATCGTCTCTCGCGTCAGTCACGTGGCGCGCCAGAGCCACGTGGTGTCCCAGCGCTCGGGGGTCTCGGTGCGCCTGTCGATCGCCAACTTCGAGACGGTCGTCGCCAGCGCCCTTCGCCGGTCCCTGCGCACCGGCGACGCGACGATCGTGCCGCGCGTCAGCGACCTCGCCGCGATGGTGCAGTCCACCCAGGGCAAGATCGAGTTCGACACGATGGACGACGCTGACTCCGACCAGGTCATCGCGGCGCTGATCTCCCTCGCCGTGCGTCAGAGCTTCTTGGAGCACGTGGTCCTCGAGGAGGCCGGTGACATCGTCGCGGCGTTCGCCTCCGAGGCGATCGTGCACACCGGTGACGACCTGGCCGACCAGGCCTACCTGGACGTCCTGGCGGTGATGCCGGCCCTCGACGCCGCCGCGCGCCGCGTGGCGGGTCCGGGGGCGAGTGACGGCGTGGTCGTGGCCGCCGCCGAGTTCGTCCTCGAGGGACTGCACCTCACCAAGCGACTCGCCAAGGACGCCTCGGGGGCGCGCGCCCTCTACCGGTCGAGGAATCACTAGTGGCCATCCGCTACGGCTTTCGCCGCTACCGCGACGACGATGATGACGACGTCGACGTCGACGAGGTGCTGCGACTGCTGAGCGAGGACGTCCTAGAACACGGCGACCTCGACGCCGCGATGGACCGACTGCTCACCGAGGGCTACACCGACGCCGACGGTGAGCGCGTCGAGGGTCTGCGCGACCTCCTCGCGCGCACGCGCGAGCGCCGACAGGAGCTCGAGCGCCAGGGCGACCCCGACGGTGAGTTCCAGCGCTACCGCGAGTGGCTCGAGCGGATCGAGTCGACCGAGACGCAGGCGGGCGAGGAACTCCTGGGCCAGGCGCAGTCGTCGAACGACCAGCGTCGCTTCGAGGTCACGCGCGACCTGGTCGACCAGCGCGCGATGCAACGCGACCTGATGGGTCGACGCTTCAGTGAGCGCCTGCGGGACTTCCAGGACTACGAGTTCATCTCCACCGAGGCGCGTGAGGAGTTCGAGCGATTGGTGAGCGAGCTCAATGCCGATCTGCTCGCCACCTACTTCGAACAGAGCAAGGAGATGCTGACGAACCCCGACGGCGCCGAACTGGAGCGGATCCGCACGATGATGGACGCGCTCTCGACGATGATCGAGCAGGACCGGCGCGCGGAGCCCCTCGACCCGTCCTTCGATGAGTTCATGGGCGAGTACGGCGACTTCTTCCCGGGCGCCGAGTCGCTCGAGGACGTGGTGCGCATGATGGCCGAACGCGCGGCGGCGGCCGAGGCGATGTTCAACTCGCTCTCGGGTGAGCAGCAGGCGCAGTTGCGCGACCTCTACGCGCAGATGATGCGCAACATGGAGCTCGATCTCTCGCTCAATCGACTCGTCTCGAACCTCCGTCAGGCGGCGCCCGACATCGATTGGCAGCGAGCGCACCGCATGCGCGGCCACGAGGGCGGCTCCTTCGCCGACGCCACGTCGCTCGCCGAGCAGCTCGGTGAGCTGCAGGGCCTCGAGGACTTCCTGGGCCGCGCGAACGCCGCGCGGGGACTACCCGAGGTGGACGTCGACGCGATCCGCCGTCACCTGGGTGACGACGCGGCGCGTCACGTCACCCGACTGCAGCGCGCGCTGAGGGGCCTCGCGGATCGGGGGTTCGTCGACCACCGCCAGGGTCGCCTGGAGCTGACCCCCCAGGGCGTGCGCCGGATCGCCCAGCAGGCGCTGGGCGACCTCTTCTCTCAGCTGCGCGACTCGCCGACCCTGGGATCGCACCGCACGGCGACCGTGTCGCGCGGCGGTGATCGCGAGGAGACCGCCACGGCGTGGGAGCCCGGCCAGCCCTTCTCGTTGCACCTGCACCAGACGATGCGAAACGCGCTGTTCCGCCAGGGACCGGGTACCCCGATCCGGCTGCACCCCGACGACTTCGCGGTCGAGGAGTACGAGGCGACGCGGCGCTCCAGCACCGTCTTCGCCATCGACCTGTCACTGTCGATGGCGATGCGCGGCAACCTGGTGCCCGCGAAGAAGATGGTCCTGGCGCTGACCCAGCTGATCCGTTCGAGGTTCCCCCGCGACTTCGTCGCGGTCGTCGGGTTCGGTGAGACCGCCCAGGAGTTGCGCATCGAGGACATCCCCGCGCTGACCATCGACTACAACTACGGAACCAATCTCCAGCACGCCCTCGCCCTCAGCCGTCACCTCATGAGGAACGAGCGCGGCGAACGTCAGGTGGTCGTCGTCACCGACGGGGAGCCGACGGCCCATCTCGACGACGTCGGCGAGCCCTTCTTCTCCTGGCCGCCCGTCGCCGAGACCCTGGAGCGCACCATGGCCGAGGTGTTGCGTTGCACCAAGGCGGGCATCGTCATCAACACCTTCGCCCTCGACGTCGAGCGCAGCCAATTCCCCTTCGTCGAACAGATCGCCCAGGTCAATGGGGGTCGGACGTTCTACACCTCGGTGGATGAGCTCGGCGTCTACGTGCTCGACGACTTCGTTCGTTCGCGTAGCGCGTGACGGGTCCGCGCCGACTCCTCATTCGCCGCTGAGCGCGCCAGCCATGATGTCGAGGTAGTGGCGAAGGTCGAGGGGCGGCGCGCCCTCTTGTGCAACCTCTTGGTCACCGCGCCTCTCCTCGTTCGCGGTTCCTGCGTCGACGTCGTCATCGAAGGAGGGCAACTCGGAGAGCACCACGACGCACGGACCCACCGTGACGGCGCACTGTCCCTCGATCTCGTCGGCGGCCTCGGCCAGTTCCCGGCTCAAGTCCGTGGCCGCGAAGGTCACCTCGTCATGTTCCTCGCTGGCGACCTCGGCCACGTGGACCGAGAAGCTCGACGGGTCCCGCGCGGCGTCGGCGACGAACTGCAGGCAGCCTAGGGAGTCGACGTAGGAGCCGGGCGTGACCAGGTCGAAGGTCGACCCCACCAACTGGTCCTGTCGGATCGACGAGCAGCGCACCAGCCCCGACGCCTCGAGGGCGTCGGCGAGGGCGACGGTCAACTGGGCGAGGTTGATGGTGGGGGCGTAGGGCACTTGGAACTGGCCCAGGGTCACGGGCTGACCGGTGATGCCGCCCCAGGAGGCGACGCCCTGGTCGCGCACGACCGTCGACTCGAGGAAGCCGGGACCGTAGGTGGTGTCCACGGCGAGGACGTGGCACTGGTCGAGTCGCTCCACGCGCGCCATGGCGTCGAAGGCGACGCGAGCGCGCGACGCCGAGGCGGGGGTGGCGTGACGAAGGAATCGCTCCTCGGCGTCGTCGAGGTCGAGGCCGACGTCACGCCCTACGAACAGGGTGGCCTTGAACCACGACTCCCACGCGACGTCGTGTTCCTGGGGCATCATCGCGTAGGCGTCGAGCGCGGCGAGCACCGGCGCCACCGAGCGCTCACGCCACGCGTGCAGCGCGCGACGCTGTGCGAACACGGTGAGCGTGTCGCGGTCGTGATCGGTCAGTTCCTGACGCACCTCCTCGCGGCGCGGGTCGAGGGCGTCGACGAGCGAACGCACGATGTGTGACAGGGCGTCGTCGACGGGGACCTCTCGATATCTCACGAGGTCGTCAGCACGAGAGTCGTAGGTGAGTCCGGCGAAGGGCGAGGGTGTGGCCATAGGAACACACAGTAGGTGGGTCACCGCGATCGCCTCGACCAGGACGACGGCGCGTCACCAATTCGATTTGCATTTGCCTTGGAATTCCGTCACAATGACAATGTTGTAATTACACCGGTGGTGTGAATCGCCGACGGGGAGGAAACCGACATGGAAATCGTCAGTGTGATGATTGGGATGGAAGACCGTGGGTGGCAGGCTCGTTCGAACTGCATGGGTGTCGATCCCGATCTCTTCTTCCCCGAGCGCGGTGCCTCGACCCGCGAGGCCAAGGAGGTGTGCCGCGGATGCGTCGTTCGTGAGGACTGCCTCGAGTACGCGCTCGACAACGGCGAGAAGTTCGGCATCTGGGGCGGGATGAGCGAGCGCGAGCGTCGACGCCTGCGTCGCGCGCGGGCCCTCGAGCGTCGGGCGCAGGCGAGCTAACGCGCCACGAGGCGAGACTCGATCGTCACCGCCTCACCGAGCCCTAGTTGCGCCCAGCGACCGGGGTCCTCCTCACGCAGCAGCTTCTCGGGGAGCAGTCCCACCAGTTCCGCGCGCTCGATGGCGCCCGTGCGCGGGAGGTGCTCGGCGACGAGGTCGTAGACCAGGGACGGGCGCGCGCGCCTCACGTCGAAGAGGTTGCAGCTGACCTGCACCCGGTCGCCCACGCGCAGTCCCAACGCGCGCACGCCCGGCCCCCGGACGAGACGGGCCAAGTCGCGCGCCGTCTCCAGACTCACCCCCGTGAGCCAAAGGTTCCACGCCACGAGGACGTCGCGCGCGCCCACCACCACCGCGCCGCGGCGGGGATCGGGTCGCGAGGGTCCGAGGTCGGGCGCGAGGTCGGAGAAGGCGTGTGCGCGCACGTAGGGCAAGGTCCGTTCGCTGCCCTCGACGGGTCCGTAGAGGAACACGGGCAGGTGGTGGGTCGCCGCGATCCACTCCGCGCTACGGTCACGCAGCGCCACCGCCTCCGCGGCGTGCGCGGGGTCGAGCGCCACGAACGGCACGACGTCGACGACGCCCAGACGCGGGTGGACGCCCTCGTGACCCTCGAGACTGAGTGACGCGAGGGCGGCGTCGATCAGTGCGCGAACGTCACGCTCGAGATCGGCGGCGTCATTGACGAGGGTGAACACGCTGCGATGGTGGAACACGTCACTGTGGCGGTCGCGCAGGGACGCTCCCGCGGCGGCCGAGAGGCGCTGCAACACCTCGAGGTCGCGGCCCTCGGAGATGTTGATGACGCACTCGAACACGACACGACGATAGACCGCCAAGGTCTGATGTGGGTCGAGGAGGTCCGAGGGGGTCGTAGGAGGTCCGACGAGGGCCGAAGGGGGGCTCACTTCGGTGGTGGGGGCACCTCGCGGGCAGTCGTGAGTGAAAAGGTAGACTGGTCACGTCGTACGACATCCTTCGAAGGAGCACCGTGAGCCAGGTCCCGACCACCGAAACCACCGAGGTCACCGATCCGGTCGGTCACGTCCAAGTCGTCTACCTCGGGCCCGTCGCGCCGCACTGGGAGTGTCGCATGGTCTTCGGCGACGAGGAGCAGATCCAGGCCTTCGTCGACCGCATCGACGCGCGTCTACGCTTCCTGCCCCCGCACGACCCCCAGTTCCGCCGCAATCGCGAGCGCGTCAATCGCGACGCCGAGCGAGAGAACCTCCTCGTGGAGTGGAACCTGGGCTACGAGGAAGAGGCGTAGCGCCGCTGTTCAGGCCAGCGGCGAGTTCGACACCCGCTCGAACCACGCGTCGGGGTCGCCGAGGTCGTCGTGGCTGGGCAGTCCGTCGACGCGCAGGAGGGCGCTGAAGGCGCCCAGGCCGTGCTCGAGCGCGATCCGGGCGACGAACTCGCGTGCCGCGTCGTGGTGCGGCCCCTGGTTCGTGATGGCGAACAAGGCGGCCGCGGCGTCCTCGCCCCGCGCGTCAGTGAGGCGGTGACGGCGCCACGCCTCGACGAGCAGCGGCCGCGGCCCCATCATGGCCGACGTGATCTCGGCGGCCGCGGCGTCGAAGAACGCGCCGAGCACGGCGGCGGCGGCGTTGATCGCGCGAGTGGCGTCGGTCTCGCCGGGCAACTCGATCTCCTCGAGCAGGGCCTCGGGGTTGCTCATGAATGACGCCATGTTGTCGGGGTTGATCATCCCCTGCAGTCGTTGCAGGACATCACCCTGGGCGGCGGCGGCCTCGCGCACCGCGTCAACCAGCAGCGCGCGCAGGGCGTCGCCGGTTCCCGGCTGGGACAGGATGAGGGCGGCGACGAACTCTCGCGCCAGGGCGAACACGTAGACCTCGTCGCGTTCGAGCGACCACTCCTGGGCGAAGTGCGCGACGTTGTTGACGACCAGGTGTCGCGTGTCGTCCTCGCGCGGCAGCGCCAGTGCCGACAGTGACCACGCGCGCTCCGAGAAGTGGCCGGCCACCGAGCCCAGCTGGAAGCCGAGGAAGAGGGGACCGAGCGAGCTCGCCAGTTGGGCCATCATGGCGCCGCCCTCGACTTCGTCAAGATCGAGCGTCGCGGGCGCCTCGGCCATGGGGCTGATGAGGGGGCGCCACTGCTGGAGTGCGGCGAGGGTGAGCCCCGAACGGTTGACGACGGTGACCTCGGGGTTCGAGGAGACACCGAAGAGGGCGTCCACGTGTCGTCCGACCAGGGGCGCGAACTCCTCGAGGCGCTGTCGCTCGCTCGGTGGGGGATTGGGGTCACCGTCGTCACCGCGCGCCACGTTGAGCGCGAGTTGCGTCGCCGTCTGGAACCAGGCGTCGGGTCCCTGCTGTCCGAGCATCTTGAAGAGGTCGCCGAACATGCCGTCCATCGGATTGTCACTCATGCCTCCAACTTATAAGCGCCGGCGGCCCGAGTGCCGGGGGTCGGGTCGGCCCCGCGACCTAACATTGAAGGCCATGGCCACGGACGTCGCACTCGATATCGGCACGGCCCGTACCCGACTCGCCACCGCCGAACAGGGGGTTCTCTTCGACGAGCCCACGATGGTCGCGATCGACACCAACACCGGCGAGGTGGTCGACGTGGGCCACGGCGCCCTCGACCTGGTGGGGCGCACCCCTCGGCACGTGGTCGTCTTCCGTCCACTCGCCCAGGGGACGACCGTCGACTTCGACGTCACCGCCCGACTGATCGCCGGGCTCTTCGAGCGCGCGGGGGTGTCCAAGCTCAGTCGCGCACGGGTGGTGATGGGAGTGCCCTCGCTCGCCACCTCGATCGAGCGCCGCGCCCTACGTCAGGCGGCCATCCAGGCCGGCGCGCGCGAGGTCAGCCTCATGGAGGCTCCGATCGCCGCGGCCATCGGCCTCGGCCTGCCCGTGCAGGACCCCGTCGGGTCCGCGGTCACGGTGCTCGGCGCCGGCGCGTCGGAGGCGGCTCTCATCTCCCTGGGTGGCATCGTGTCCTCGGGGGCCCGCCGGGTCGGGGGCAACGACATCGACAACGGCATCGCCACCCTGCTGCGTCTGCGACAGGGGGTGGTGGTGGCCCCGCGGGTCCTCGAGGAGCTGAAGATCTCGATGAGCTCCGCGCGCAGCCGCAGTCACGGCGAGTCGCGCACCATCAGCGCCCGCGCCATCGAGGACGGCCAGATCGAGACCATCGAGGTGCGCGCCGAGCTCGTCAACGCCGCCCTCGCCGACACGGTGAACGCCACGCTGCGCCTGGTGCAGGAGTGCCTGGCGGACGCGCCGCCCGACCTCTCCCAGGACGTGAGCGCCCAGGGGATGGTGTTGGTGGGGGGCCACGCGCAGCTCACCGACCTCGCGGAGCTGATCTCGCACACGACCGGCGTGAACGTGCGCGTCGCCGACGAGCCGGGCACCGTGATCATCCGCGGGCTGCAGATGTGCCTCGAGCAGATGTCGTCGCTGCACACCCTCTTGCGTCAGGTCGACCGCTAGATCAGTCCTCGTCGCGATCGAGCTGGTCGACCGCGGCGCGCACCTGCCAGTCGCGGTCCTCGCGGGCCCGGGCCAGGGCGGCCTCGATGTCGGGTCCCTCGAAGTTGGCGAGGGCCACGATCGCGCGCCGACGTACGGCCGGCCGGTCGTCCAGGGCCGCGATGATGGTGCCGCGGGACCGGTCCGCTCCGATGGCCCCGAGCGCGGCGATCGCCGATTCGCGACAGCGCGGGTCCTCGTGGGTGCTCGCCACGGCCATCAACGCGTCGACCGCGGCCTCGTGGAGGTGCTCGCCCAGCGCGAAGGCCGCCGCGTCGACGACGAGGGCGTCGTCGTCGCCCAGGGCCGCGACGACGAGGTTGAGGACCGGGGTCACCGCCGCCGAGGATGCCCCGGCCAGCAACGCGAGGGACTCGCGGCGCACGTCGACGTCGGGGTCGCTGAGGGCGC
>JAGXBH010000031.1 GCA_018971185.1 Acidobacteriota bacterium | reverse complement strand
CAACGGCGTGCCCATCCGCATGGCGGTGCTGTACCTCAGCGTCACCGGTGATCCCCAGGAGAGTGGTTCGTGAGCATCGTCCTTCGCCGTGGCCTCGTGGTCGGACTCTCGTCGACGCGCGTCGCCGACGTGCTCGTTCGTGATGGTCGTATCGCCGAGGTCGCCCCCCGCGTGGAGGCGCCCGCGGGCGCCCGGGAGATCGACGCCGAGGGGTGCTGGGTGGGCCCGGGCTTCGTCGACCTGCACACCCACTTGCGCGAACCGGGTCGCGAGGCGGCCGAGACGATCGAGTCAGGGGCGCGGGCCGGCGCCGTCGGGGGCTACTGCGCCCTGGTGGCGATGCCCAACACCGAGCCGGCGCTCGACAACGTGGCGCTGGTCGCCTACGTGCTCGAGCGCGGCGCGCGCACGCCACTGGACGTCGCGGTGGCCGGTGCGATCACGATGGGTCGCGCGGGGCAGCACCTGACGCCGATGGCCGAACTGGCGGCGCTCGGGGTGCGGCTCTTCACCGACGACGGGACGGGCGTGCAGGACCCCGCGGTGATGCGACGGGCCCTCGACTACGCCCGACCGCTGGGCGTGCGCCTGGCGCAGCACTGTGAGGACGAGTCGCTGGCCGGGGCGGGCTCGATGAACGAGGGTGCCGTGAGCGGCCGACTCGGTCTCGTGGGCCGGCCGGCCCTGGCCGAGGAGCTCATGGTGATGCGCGACATCGAACTCGTGCGCCTCACTGGCGCGGCCGTGCACTTCTTGCACCTGTCGACCGCCCGATCGATCGCGATGGTGGAGGCGGCACGCCGGGAGGGCCTCGACGTCACCTGCGAGGTGGCGCCGCATCACCTGACCCTGGACGAGGAGGCGTGCGCGGGTTTCGACGCCCTCTTCAAGGTCCATCCGCCGCTGCGCACCGCCGATGACGTGGTGGCGCTGCGCCGCGCGTTGCGCGACGGCGAGTTCGACGCCGTGGCGACCGACCACGCGCCCCATTCGCCCGAGCTCAAGGACTGCGCCTTCGACGAGGCGCCGGCGGGCATGCTGGGCCTCGAGCACGCAGCGTCGCTGACGTACGAGGCGCTGGGCGCGGCGTCGTGCGATCCGCTGCGATTCTTCGACGTGCTGAGCCGCGGCCCCGCGCGGGTCGCGCAACTGCGCGCCGAGGATCAGCGCGTGCGTCTCGGCGCCCACGGGGGCGACGTCCGCGCGGGCGAGGACGCTAATCTCACGGTCTTCGACCCGCGCGCCCACTGGGTGGCCTCGCGCGCGGCCCTGCAGAGTCGCGCCCGCAACACGCCCTACGACGGCCGGCCCTTGAGCGGGCGCGTCACCACCACCATCGCCCGCGGACAGCTGGTCGTACACGAAGGACAACTCCAATGAGCCGACTCCCCGCGCACCGACTTCCCGCGCACCGACTCCCCGCGCACTTGGTCCTCGCCGACGGCGCGACCTTCGCCGGATACGCCGCGGGCTACCTGCCCGAGGAAGGCGTGCGTACCGGCGAGTTCGTCTTCAACACCGCCCTCTCGGGCTACCAGGAGGTGCTCACCGACCCCAGCTACGCCGGACAGGTGATCACCTTCACCTATCCCCACATCGGCAACTACGGCGTGACGCCCCTCGACGACGAGGCGACGCGACCGTGGTGTCAGGGTCTCGTGGTGCGTGAGCTCGCCACGCGACGCTCGAGTTGGCGCGCCACCGAGGACCTGGAGGAGTACCTGGTGCGTCACCGCGTGGCGGCGATCGTCGGCGTCGACACGCGCCGCCTGACGCGGCACCTTCGCTCTCACGGCGCACTGGCGGGCGCCTTCGGGCACGCGGGGCTGGCCGAGGTCAGCGCCGCGGCGCTCCGGGCCGAGGGCACCGACGGACACGACTTGGTCAGCGACGTCACGACGCGCACGGCGTTCACCCGCGGCGAGGGTGACCTGCACGTGGTGGCCATCGACTACGGGATCAAGGAGACGATGGTCGCACAGTTGGCGCGGCGGTTCCGGGTGACCGTCGTGCCCTCGTGGACAACCGCGGACGAGGTACGCGCGCTCGGCGCCGACGGCGTCTTCCTCTCCAACGGGCCCGGCGACCCCGCGGCCCTCGCACCCGCCGTGCGCGAGATCGGCGGACTGGTGGGCACGCTGCCGATCTTCGGGATCTGCCTGGGCCACCAGTTGCTCGCCACCGCCCTGGGCGCGACGACCTTCAAGTTGCCCTTCGGACACCATGGTTCCAACCACCCCGTCCAGGACCTCGCCTCGGGGCGCATCGAGATCACCGCGCAGAACCACAACTACGCGGTCGCGCCCTCGTCGGTGTCGCGCGGCGTGGTGAGCCACGTGAACCTCAACGACGGGGTGATCGAGGGGATCGCCGCCGCCGAGGAGCGCTGCTTCTCGGTGCAATATCACCCTGAGGCGGGCCCGGGTCCCCACGACGCGCGCTACCTCTTCGAACGATTCGACCACCTACTGCGCACCGACCGTCTGGAGTCCCGCTAATGCCGCGTCGCACCGACATCTCGAGCATCCTCGTCATCGGATCGGGGCCCATCGTCATCGGCCAGGCGTGCGAGTTCGACTACTCGGGCACCCAGGCGTGCCAGGTGCTGCGCGCCGACGGCTTCCGGGTCATCCTGGTGAACTCGAATCCCGCCACGATCATGACCGACCCGGGCACCGCCGACGTGACCTACGTCGAGCCGCTCGACGTCGACGTCCTCACCGACATCCTGGAACGCGAGCGCCCCGACGCCCTGCTCCCCACCCTGGGCGGGCAGACGGCCCTCAATCTCACCATGGAGTTGGTGCGCCGCGGCGTGCCCGAGCGCCTGGGCATCGAGGTCATCGGCGCGCGGCCCACGGCCATCGATACCGCGGAGAACCGCGAGCTCTTCAAGGCGGCGATGGCCGACATCGGACTCGCGGTGCCCCGTTCGGGCTTCGCCCATTCGGTGCCCGAAGCGCTCGCGATCGCCGAGGAGATCGGCTGGCCCATCATCATCAGGCCCAGCTTCATCCTCGGGGGGGCGGGTACCGGCATCGCCGACAACGCCGAGGATTTCGTGCGCCTCGCCGACGAGGGGATCGAGGCCTCGCCGATCGGCGAGATCCTGGTGGAGAAGTCCATCGCCGGGTGGAAGGAGTACGAGCTCGAGGTCATGCGCGACAAGAACGACAACTGCGTGGTGATCTGCGGCATCGAGAACTTCGACCCGATGGGAGTGCACACGGGGGATTCGATCACCGTGGCGCCGATCCAGACCCTCTCGGACGTCGAGTACCAGGAGATGCGCGACGACGCCTTCGCGGTGCTGCGACGCGTGGGGGTCGAGACCGGGGGGTCCAACGTGCAGTTCGCGGTGGACCCGGCCACCGGTGAGCGTCTCGTGATCGAGATGAACCCGCGCGTGAGTCGTTCGAGCGCCCTCGCCTCCAAGGCGACGGGATTCCCCATCGCCAAGATCGCCGCGAAGCTGGCCGTCGGTTACACCCTCGACGAGATCGAGAACGACATCACCCGGCTGACCCCGGCGAGCTTCGAGCCGGTGATCGACTACGTGGTCACCAAGATCCCGCGCTGGGCCTTCGAGAAACTGCCCGGCGCGACGCCGGAACTGGGCACGCGCATGCAGTCGGTGGGCGAGGTGATGGCGATCGGTCGCACCTTCGCCGAGTCGTTGCAGAAGGCGGTACGCTCGCTCGAGCAGGGGCGGCCCGGCTTCGCGCTCGGCGCCGACAGCGAGTTCGCCCAGTGGGGCGATGAGGAACTGTGGCGCCACTGCGTGGTGGCGACCCCCGAACGCCTCTTCGCGCTGTACGAGGTCCTGCGGCGCGGTGCCGAACCCGAGGAGGTGGCGTCGCGCACGCGGATCGACCCCTGGTTCGTCGAACAGCTCTCGGGCGTGGTCGAGATCGAACGCGATCTCGCCGACGCCGACATCGACGAGTGGGATGAACGAGCCTGGCGTCGGGTGAAGCAAGCGGGATTCTCGGACACGCAGATCGCGCGGGCGCGGGGGTGCGAAACCGCCGAGGTGAGCGCCGCGCGCCGCGCCGCGGGGGTCGTGACGACCTATAAGACCGTCGACACCTGCGCCGCGGAGTTCGACGCGTCCACGCCCTATCACTACAGCACCTTCGAGGACGAGAGCGAGGTGCGTCCTTCGGGGCGCGACCGTGTGGTCATCCTGGGATCGGGACCCAACCGGATCGGTCAGGGCATCGAGTTCGACTACTGCTGCGTGCACGCCGCGATGGCCCTGCGCACGCTGGGCTACGAGACGGTGATGGTCAACTGCAACCCCGAGACCGTCTCGACGGACTACTCGACCTCCGATCGCCTCTACTTCGAGCCCCTCACACCCGAGGACGTCGCCGAGGTCATCGCCGCCGAGCGCGCCGCCTGCGTGGACGGAGCCCGGGTGGCGGGCGTGATCGTCTCCCTGGGCGGCCAGACGCCGCTCAAGCTCGCCCATAGCCTCGAGCCCTCCTTGGTCCTCGGTACCCCCGTGGCCGCGATCGACGCGGCCGAGGACCGTGAACGCTGGGCGGCGATCTGCGACACGCTCGGACTGCGCCAGCCCCCGGGGGGCGTGGCGCTCACCCTCGAGCGCGCCCGCGCCGTCGTCAAGGAGATCGGCTACCCCGTCCTCGTGCGCCCGAGTTACGTCCTGGGCGGGCGCGCCATGGAGATCGTCTACGACGACGCCGCGCTCGTGCGCGTCATGGCGGACCTCACGAGTTCCTCGGGCTCCCTGGCGCGCGAGGGCGGCGTGTCCCAGAGTCGTCCGATCCTGCTCGACCGCTTCCTTGAGGACGCCACTGAGGTCGACGTCGACGCGGTGCGCGACGCGAGCGGGGAGGTCTACGTCGCCGGGGTCATGGAGCACGTGGAGGAGGCGGGGGTGCACTCGGGCGACTCGGCCTGCGCCCTGCCACCGCAGAACCTCAGTGACGCCGTCGTGGCGACCCTGCACGAGAACACCGCGCGCATCGCCCACGAGCTCGGCGTGGTGGGCCTGATCAACGTCCAGTACGCGGTCAAGGACGACGAGGTCTTCGTCCTCGAGGCCAATCCCCGGGCCTCGCGCACGGTGCCCTTCGTCGCCAAGGCCACCGGCGTGCCCCTCGCGCAGGTGGCGGTCGAGGTGATGATGGGGGTGTCGCTCGCCGAATTGCGCGCGCGCGCGGTGGTGCCGTCGACCACGCCGACACCGGACTACGTCTGCGTCAAGGAAGCGGTGCTGCCCTTCAGCCGCTTCCCCGGTGTCGACACGATCCTGGGGCCCGAGATGCGCTCCACCGGTGAGGTGATGGGCATCGGTGAGAGCTTCGGGATCGCCTTCGCCAAGGCGCAGCTGGCCGCGGGGACCCGACTGCCCTCGCGGGGCCAGGTGTTCTTGTCCCTGGCCGACGCCGATAAGGTCGCCGGGGTGCCCGTGGCCGCGGCCTTGCGCGAGCTCGGTTTCACCATCGCCGCGACCGTCGGGACCGCCGGCTACCTACGCGCGCACGGCGTGGAGGTCGACACCCTCGTGGGCAAGATCGGCGCGGCCGACCTGGGGGTGGACGCGGTGTCGCTCATCGCCTCGGGCGAGGTGCACCTGGTGATCAACACCCCCTCGGGGCGCAGCGCGCGCGCCGACGGCGCCGCGATCCGCACGGCGTGCACGGTCAACAAGGTCGCCTGTCTGACGACCCTGAGCGCGGCCCAGGCCGCGGTCGTGGGTATCGAGGACACGCGCGAACGCGGGTGGCGGGTGGCGTCGCTGCAGGAGTTGCATCCGTGAGTCTGGCCACCCGCGTCGGAACGCTGGAGCTACCCTCGTTCGTCCTCACCGCCGCGGGCACCGCGGGCTACGGTGACGAACTCGCGGGGTATGGCGACCTGTCCGACCTCGGTGCCGTCGTCACCAAGTCCCTGGCGGCCTTCGAGTGGGCCGGCAATCGCGCGCCGCGCGTGACGTCGTGGGGACCCGACATGCTCAACTCGGTGGGGTTGAGCGGCCCCGGCGTCGAGGCGTGGCGCCGCGACCACCTCCCGGGGCTGCGCCGACGCGGCGCGCGCGTGGTGGGCTCGATCTGGGGGCGCAGCGTCTCTGAGTTCGCCGACGCCGCCGCGGCGATGCGCGGCGCGGACGTGGTGGCGCTCGAGGTGAACGCGTCGTGCCCGAACCTCGAGGGGCGCTCGGGCATCTTCGCGCACTCGCCCGAGATGACCGCGCGTGTCGTCGAGGCCGCCGCCGCGGCGCAGTTGCCCCTGTGGGTGAAACTCTCGCCCAACACGCCCGACCTGGTGGAGATCGCGCGCAGCGCGGTGCAGGCGGGCGCGTCTGCCCTGGTGCTGGTCAACACCGTGATGGGCATGGTCATCGACATCGAGACCCGCCGGCCCGCCCTCGGCAACGGGGGAGGGGGCCTCAGCGGGTCCGGCATCTTCCCCGTGGCGCTGCGCGCGGTCTACGAGTGTCACGCCGCTCTACCGGAGACGCCCCTCGTCGCCGTGGGCGGGGTGATGCGCGGCGAGGACGCCCTCGCCATGGTGATGGCTGGGGCCAGCGCCGTCGAGGTGGGCACCGCGATCTTCGCGAACCCTCGCGCACCCTGGTTGGTCGCGCGCGGGGCCGCGCGCTGGCTGCGGCGTCACGACGTCGACTCGGTCATGGCGCTGCGCGGGGTGGCCCATGGTTGAGCGAGGGTTTGAGAAGGTGGTTGAGAGAGATGGTTGAGAACTTCGGTCGACGCCTCCAAGAGCGCATCCGCGCCACCGGCCCGTTGTGCGTCGGCGTCGACCCGTCGGCCCAACTGCTCGACGCCTGGGGGCGTCCCGACAGCGTCGAGGGTGTGGAGTTCATGGCGCTGTCGATCCTCGAGGCCGCGACGGGCGCGGCGGCGGCGATCAAGCCCCAGGTGGCTTACTTCGAACGCTTCGGGTCCGCGGGTTATCGCGTCCTCGAGCGGCTGATCACCGAGGCGCGCGACGCCGACGTCATGGTCATCGCCGACGTCAAGCGTGGCGACATCGGCGCGACCAACGACGCCTACGCCGCGGCGTGGCTCGAGGAGTCCTCGCCCCTGTGCTGCGACGCCCTGACGGTGAGCCCCTACACGGGGGTGGGGGCACTCGCGCCGTTCTTCTCGCGATGCGTCCAGGGTCGTGGGGTGTTCGTACTCGCGGCGACGTCCAACGACGAGGGGCGCGCACTGCAGCGCGCGCGCACCGACGCCGACGAGGCACTGGAGGACCTGGTCCTTCGCTCGGTGGCCGAGCTCAACGAGGCGCACGACGCCCTCGGGCCCTTCGGCGTGGTGCTCGGGGCGACGAGGGAACGCCCGCGTTTCGACCTCGCGGCCCTGCACGGGCCCTACCTGGTGCCCGGGGTGGGCGCCCAGGGGGGCACGCCCGAACAGGTCGGGCGTCTCTTCGAACGTTGTCGCGAGGGCACGGTACTGGTGAATGTGGCCCGAAACATTGCAATTGCGGGGCCCGAGCGCCCGGCCCTGCGCGACGCGGTGGCGCGCTGGCGCGACAATCTCACGATTTTCCTCTAGTCCTGGCGCCCATGAGGGGGTATTCTGACCTTGTGGCACCCGTTCCTCCTTCACTCACCCACGAACAGCGAGTGGCCGCGTCGCGCGCCGCCGTGGCGAACCGGCGCCGTCGCGCCGAGGTGAAGAAGATGGTCAAGTCGGGCGAGCTCTCCTTGGAGGAGTTGTTCGCCCTCGCTGAGGCCGAGGAATGCGTCGCCCAGATGCGCGCCTATGACCTCATCAGCGCCCTTCCGGCGATCGGCGAGGTGAAGGCGGCGCGCATCATGAAGAGTGCCGCCATCGCCCAGACCCGACGGATCAGGGGTCTCGGTCCGCGTCAGCGCGAACAGCTCTTCCACGCCCTTGTGCGCTGATCCCCTGATCGTCGTCCTGATCGGACCCGGTGGGGTCGGAAAGGGAACGGTGGCGCGTCGCCTGTTGGAGCTCGATGAGCGCCTCTGGTTGAGCCGGTCCTGGACCACGCGCGAGCCGCGACCGACCGAGGACGGCACCGAGTACTTCTTCGTCAAGCGCGAGGTGTTCGAGGACGCCATCGCCCGCGATTTCTTCTACGAGTGGGCCGAATTCCACGGGAACCTCTACGGCACGCCGCGTCCCGCCCCACCCGAGGGCCGCGACGTGCTGCTCGAGATCGAGGTGCAGGGGGCGAGCCAGGTCCGCGAACGCGACCCCAAGGCCCTGATCATCCTGCTCACGGCACCCACGATGGCCCTGCTCGAAGCGCGTCTGCGCGGGCGCGGCGACACCGAGGAGCACATCGCGCGACGCCTCGAATCGACACGACGCGAGGTGGAGCGGGGCCGTCAACTGGCCGATGTCGTCGTGGTCAATGACGACATCGAGCGGGCCAGTGGCGAAATTGTCTCTATACTGGAAGGGCTTCGCCAGTCTCGGCGGAATCCCTCGTAGAAGGAAGTACTTGCCATGGCCGAACGCCCCACTCTGGTCGACCCACCCATCGAGGATCTGCTCCACAAGGTGGGCGACTCCAAATTCACCCTGGTGGCGGTGTCGGCCATCCGCGCGCGCGAGATCAACGACTACTACAACGGGCTGGGGTCGGGCCACGGCGCCCTGATCCCCCCGCAGGTCTCGTCACTTTCGAACAAGTCGCTGTCCCTGGCGATGGAGGAGCTCTACGAAGGCAAGCTCCAGTTCCACCGACCGACGCCGGAGGAGCTCGAGGCCGAACGCCTCGACGAAGAAGCCCGTGAGCAGGCGCGACTGGATGCGGCGAATGACCTCGACGCCTTCACCGATGCCCTGCGCGACGTCTGATTCGCGCGCCTCACGCATCGTCCTCGGCGTCACCGGGGGCATCGCCGCCTACAAGGCCGTGGAGGTCTTGCGCCGTTTGCGCGACGCCGGTTACTTCGTCTCACCGGTCCTGACGCCTGACGCGACCCGCTTCGTGGGGGCGCTGACCTTCTCGGCCCTGGGCAGCGAGCCCGCGCGCGTCGCGCTCTACGGCGACGCGAGTACGCCGATACCTCACACGTACCTGGGTCAGCACGCCGACCTCATCGTGGTCGCGCCGGCGACGGCGCACTTCATCGCGCGTTACGCCATGGGCCTCGCCGACGACCTGCTCAGCGCCACGCTCCTGGCGACGCGAGCGCCGGTCCTGGTGTGCCCGGCGATGCACGCCGAGATGTGGGAGCAGCCCTCGGTGCAGGAGAACCTCGCCACGCTGCGTCGTCGCGGCGTCCTGGTGCTCGAGCCCGCGCGTGGGCGCCTGGCGGGAGGGGACGAGGGCGTGGGACGCTTGGCCGAGCCCGAGGACATCGTGGCCCTGGCCCGACACGTCCTCGAGGGGTACCGCGGCGTCTTGACCGGACGACGCGTCCTGATCAGCGCGGGCGGCACCCGCGAGGCGGTCGACCCGGTGCGGGTGATGACGAACCGCTCCTCGGGTCGCCAGGGTTACGCGCTGGCCGAGGTGGCGGCGCGCTTCGGCGCCGAGGTCACGCTGGTCAGCTCGGTCGAACGAGAGCTGGCCCTGGACGTGCGCGCGCGTGTGCGCGTGCTCGCCTTCGAGGACGCCGCCGAGCTGGGGGCGATCATGTCGACCCAGGCCGAGGACCACGACGTCGTCATCATGGCCGCGGCCGTCGCCGACTTCACCTTCGACGCCGCCGCCGAGAAGCTCAAGAAGGAGGCCGGCCTCCCCACGCTCTCGCCGCGCGCGACCACCGATATCGTGACGTCGCTGAGTGAGCGCCGACGTCCGGGGCAGGTGGTGGTGGCCTTCGCGGCCGAGACCCGCGACCTCGAGGAGCGCGCCCGCGACAAGCTGCGTCGCAAGGGGGTGGACCTGCTGGTGGCCAACGACGTGTCCCAGCCGGGTGCGGGCTTCTCGGCGACGACCAACGAGGTGCTGATCCTTGGTCGCGACGGGAGCGTCGAACGGCTCTCGCGTCGCCCCAAGGAGGCGGTGGCCGCGGAGATTTTGATTAAGGTTGCCTCATTGTTCTCTCAAGGAGTCCCATGACTGATCGCACGCTCTTCACCTCGGAGTCGGTGACCGAAGGACACCCCGACAAGATCGCGGACCAGGTGTCGGACAGCGTGCTTGACGCGATCTTGACCCAGGACCCCGACGCGCGCGTCGCCTGCGAGACCCTGTTGACGACCGGCCTGTGCATCGTGGCCGGCGAGATCACGACCTCGGCGACCGTGGACATCACCTCGGTGGCGCGTCAGACCATCCTCGACATCGGTTACGACGACGGGGCGAAGGGGCTCGACGGCGCGACGTGCGCGGTCCTGGTGTCCCTGGGACAGCAGAGCCCCGACATCGCCGACGGCGTGGACGTGAGCCACGAGCAGCGTTCGGGCACCGGCGGCGAGGACGAACTCAACTCCCAGGGCGCGGGCGACCAGGGCATGATGTTCGGTTACGCCTGCAACGACAACGACGACTTCATGCCGCTTCCCATCTGGCTCGCGCACCGGCTCTCGATGCGCCTCTCCCAGGTCCGTCGTAGCGGGCTGGTGCCCTACCTGCGCCCCGACGGCAAGACCCAGGTCACCATCGCCTACGAGGACGGTCGCCCGGTCGCCGTCGACACCGTCCTCGTGTCGACCCAGCACGAGGAGGGGTACGACTCGCAGAGCACGATCAAGAACGACGTCATCGAGCACGTCATCTCGCCGTTGTTGCCGCCCGAGCTCGACACCTCGGCGATGCGTGTCTTCGTGAATCCCTCGGGCAAGTTCGTGCTCGGCGGCCCCCACGCCGACGCGGGCCTGACGGGTCGCAAGATCATCGTCGACACTTACGGCGGCATGGCCCGCCACGGGGGAGGCGCGTTCTCGGGCAAGGACCCCTCCAAGGTCGACCGCTCCGCGGCCTACGCCGCGCGCTGGGTCGCCAAGCACGTCGTGGCCGCCGGTGCCGCTGATCGCTGCGAGGTGCAGGTGGCCTACGCCATCGGCGTGGCGCGCCCCGTCTCGGTGCTGGTGGAGACCTTCGGGACCGAGCGCGTGGACCGCGCCCGGATCGCCAAGGCGGTGGACGCGATCTTCGACCTGCGGCCCGCCGCGATCATCCGCGACCTCGAACTACGTCGCCCCATCTACCGTCACACCGCGGCCTACGGGCACTTCGGTCGCGGCGACCAGGGCTTCACGTGGGAGCAGACGCCGCGCGTGGACGACCTGCGGCGCGAACTCTCCCTCTAGTCGTGGCGCGATGCGTTCGCGTCGTCACCGAGAACGCCGCCCTCGACCGGGCCTTCGACTACGAGGTCCCGGCGGGCATGGACCCCGTGGGCGCGGGTGACCGGGTCCGCGTCGAACTCAACCACCGCTCGCTACGCGGGTGGGTGCTCGGCGAGACCGAGGCCACCCGCCCGGTGAAGGCCCTCAAGAAGTGGCTCGGCCTGGGACCGCCCCCTGAGCTCATCGCCCTCTTGGAGTGGGCCGCGCGGCGCTGGTGCGCGCCGCTGTCGCGCCTCCTGCTCGCTGCCTCGCCCGCGGGCATCGTGCGCCAGACCCCGAGAGCGCCCGCGTCCGCACCGCTCGACCGCGCGGTCGCCGCCCACGCCCGTGCGCTCGCGCCCGGAGTGGTCCTGGTCTCACCGACCCACGACCCCCTCGGCCTGATCCTGCACGCCTACGAGAGCACCCTCGGGCGCCCCGGCTCCTTGCTGGTCCTCGTCCCCACCGAGGCGTGGGCCCAGCGCCTTCGCGGGCGTCTCGAGCAGCGCGGTTGCGCCGTGGCCCAGGGTGAGGGCCAGTGGGACCGGATGCGCGCGGGGTGGCCGGTGGTGGTCGGGGCGCGTGGCGCGGCCCTGGCGCCGACGCCGCGCCTGCGAGCGGCCGTCGTGGTCGACGCCGACGACGAGGCCTTCCGCTCCCAGGGCACGCCGACGTGGGACGCCACCACCGTGTTGATCGAACGCTGTCGTCGCGACGGGGCCGACCTCTGGCTCACCTCGGTGGCGCCCTCACCCTCGCTCATGGCCCACGGGCCGGTGACGACGTGGGATCCCGTCGCCAGCGGATGGCCGCGCGTCGAGGTGGTCGACCGCCGCGAGTCGGACCCCCACGACGGGGTGCTCTCGCGCCCGGCGCTGGACGCGGCGCACCACGCCCTGCGCGGCGACGAGGCCGTCGCCGTCGTCGTGGTCCTGCAACGACTGGGTCACGGGCGGCTCTTCGCGTGTCGACGCTGCGGTGAACTGGCGCGGTGCGCCGTGTGCGGCGCCGCCGAGGTGCTGAGTGAGCAACGCCTCGCCTGCGCCGAGGGGCACGAGCCGCGCGAGAACTTCTGTCGCGCCTGCGCGGCGACGAATCTCAAGGCGGTGCGCGTGGGCGTGTCGACGCTCGCGCGCGACGTCGCCGCCCAGCTCTCCCAGCGCGTCGACGAGGTCACCGCCGCCTTCAAGGGCGAGGTCACGGCTCGGGTCGTCGTGGGCACCGAGGCGGTCTTCGCGCGGGTGCGTCGTTGCGCGCTGGTGGTGTTCGTCGACTACGACCAGTATCTCTTGGCGCCGCGCGAGTCCGCCCGGCGCCAGGCCCTGATCGCGGTGGCCAAGGCCGGGCGACTGGTGGGCTCGCGGCGCGAGGGTCGCGGTGAGGTGCTCGTGCAGACGCGCCGCGACGACGAGGTGATCGACGCGCTGCGCCGCGGCGACGTGCGCGCCATCATCGACGACGACGCCGCGACCGCGAAGTTGCTGGGCCTGCCGCCCTTCGCGGCGCGCGCCCACGTGTCGGGCGAGGGGGCCGGGGACTTCGTCCATCGACTCGATCGCGCGGCGGTGCGCGTGAGCGCCACCGCGGACCACTACGTCGTCACCGCGCCCGAACTCGACGTCCTCATCGAGGCGATCAACACCACGGAGCGCCCGGCGGCGCGCGTGCGCGTGGAGGTCTTCTGAGTCCCGTGACGACGTGCGAGGGCGGGTCGCGCCGCGACCAGACGGTATCGTGGAGGGGTGAGCACGCTACCCATTCGCACCTTCGGCGATCCGGTCCTGCACCAGGTGACCACCGACATCGAGAACATCGACGCCAAGGTGGCGGCGCTGGCGGAGTCCATGATCGAGACCATGTACCGGGCGCCGGGCGTGGGCCTGGCGGCCAATCAGATCGGCGTCCAGAAGCGCCTCTTCGTCTACGACAAGGGTGACGGGCCCGTGGTCGTGGTGAACCCCCGGATCGTCGAGACGTCGGGGGAGTGGGCCTACGAGGAGGGATGCCTGTCGGTGCCCGGGCTGAGTTGGGAGATCGTGCGGCCCAACGAGGTCCACCTGGTGGGTCGCGACCTCGACGGCAATGAGATCGACGTGCAGACCGAGGAGTTCGAGGGACGGATCTTCCAGCACGAGGTCGATCACCTCGACGGCTTCCTCCTGATCGACCGGCTCGACGACGATCAACGACGCGCCGCCAAGCGGGCCCTGCGCAAGATGCAGATCCGCGTCACACCCCACGACCACGACGGACTGCATCAACTCCTCGGGGACTGATGCGACTGGTCTTCCTGGGCACTCCCGAGGCGGCCGTGCCGTCCCTCGAGGCCCTCGTGGCCGCGGGTCACGAGCTCGAACTCGTGGTCACCCAACCCGACCGTCGCCGCGGGCGCGGTGCCGACACCTCGGCCTCCCCGATCAAGGCGGCGGCGATGCGCCTGGGACTGCGCGTGGCCGACTCGCTCGAGGCCCTCGAGGGTGTCGAGGCGCAGTGGGGGGTCGTGGTGGCCTACGGCGCGCTGATCCCCGCGTCGCTCCTCGCGCGGATCCCCATGCTCAACGTGCACTTCTCATTGCTGCCGCGCTGGCGCGGCGCGGCGCCCGTCGAGCGCGCCATCCTCGCGGGTGACCGCGAGACGGGCGTCGGGATCATCTCCTTGGAGGCGACGCTCGACACGGGCCCCCTGCACGCCGAGGGGCGTACCCTGATCGCCCAGAAGACCGCGAGTGAACTGACCCTCGAGCTCGCGCAGATGGGGGCGCGACTCATCACCGAAGTGCTGGCCAGTGAGGAGATGCTGCGCCACCCCTGGCCCCAGGTGGGGGAGAGCACGTACGCGGCGAAGCTGACGCCCGAGACCTTCCACCTGAGCCCCGAGATGAGCGCGCAACAGGCGCTTCGCGTCGTCCAGCTCGAGCGCGCCTACTTCAAGGTGCAGGGACAGCGCCTGCGGATCCTGCGCGCGCACGAGGGCGACGCGACCCTGGCGCCCGGTGCGCTGGCGGCCCGCGGCGCCACGGTCTCGGCGGGGTTCGCCGACGCCGCGTTGGAGCTGGGTTGGGTGCAGCCCGAGGGGTCGCGCACGATGAGCGGGGCCGCCTGGTGGGCGGGGGCGCGTTTCGAGGGATCGGTCACGTGGGAGTGAGGGGACCTCGTCCCTCGGCGCGCGCCGCGTCCCATTAGGCTCGGGCTCGTGGAAACAGTCGACGCGGGTCCTCGCGGTGCGTTGCGGATCGCGCCCTCGATCCTGGCCGCCGACTTCGGGGACCTGGCCGCGGCCGTGCGCCAGGTGGACCCCGAGACCGACTGGGTGCACGTGGACGTCATGGACGGTCACTTCGTGCCCAACATCTCCATCGGCCCACCCGTCGTGGGCTCCCTTCGCCCCTACAGCCAGCGGTTCTTCGACTGCCATCTGATGATCACCCAGCCGGTGCGCTACCTCGGCGCCTTCAAGGACGCGGGGGCCGACGGCTGCACCGTCCACGTCGAGGTCGGTGACACCGCCGCCGCCATCGCCGAGGCGCGCGCGCACGGACTGCGCGTGGGGCTCGCGGCGAATCCCGACACCCCCTTCGCGGCGGTGGCACCCCACCTGGGCGATATCGACCTGTTGTTGCTGATGACGGTCTTCCCCGGCTTCGGAGGACAGTCGTTCATGGCCGAGGTCATGGACAAGGTGGTCCTCGCGCGTCGCGAGATCGACGCGGCGCACCTCGCGGTGGACCTCGAGGTCGACGGGGGGATCGACCGCAGCACCGCGGCCACGGCGGTGCGCGCGGGCGCGAACGTGCTCGTGGCCGGATCGGCCATCTTCGGCCGACCCTCGCCCCTCGAGGCCGCCCGTGAGCTGCGCGACGCGGCGCGGGCCGCGCAGCGATGACCCTCGACTACGCCGCGTTGATGAGCGAGGCCATCGCCGAGGGGGACAAGGCACGACTTCACGCCCCGCCGAATCCGTGGGTGGGCGCCCTGGTGGTGCGCGACGGTGTCGTGCTCGCCGCGGGCCATACGCAGGTCCCCGGCGAGTCGCACGCCGAGGTGGACGCCCTGCGACGGGCGGGGGAACTCGCGCGCGGCGCGACGATGGTGGTGACCCTGGAGCCCTGTCGCCACGTCGGGCGCACCGGTCCCTGCGTGGAGGCGATCATCGACGCCGGGATCGAGCGCGTCGTCGTGGGCTCTCTCGACCCGGACCCGCGCGTGGCCGGACGCGGCGTCGCGGCGTTGCGCGCGGCGGGGCTCGAGGTGCAGGTGGGCGCGCAACTCGACGCGGTGCGCGCGCAATTGGCGCCCTACCTCTGGCACCGCATCACCGGACGTCCCTACGTGGTGCTCAAGGTCGCCGCGACCCTCGACGGCATCGTGGCCATGGGTGACGGGTCGAGCAAGTGGATCACCGGCGAGGAGGCGCGCCGCGACGCGCACGTGCTGCGCGCCCAGAGCCAGGCCATTGTGGTCGGGGCGGGGACGGTGCGCGCCGACGACCCGGCCCTCACGGCACGTCTGGACGGGGTCGTGGTCGAGCCCCTTCGCGTCGTGCTCGGCCACGCGCCCGCGAGCGCGCGCGTGCGTCCGTGCTGGGAACGCGTCGGCGACCTCGGGGCGGTGCTCGACGAGCTCGGTGCGCACGATATCTTGCAGGTGCTGGTCGAGGGGGGCGCGAAGGTCGCGAGCGAGTTCCTCGAGGCCGGTCTGGTCAATCACGTGGTGTGGTACGTGGCGCCGGCCCTCGCGGGCGCGCACGGCGCTCGCGGGGCGCTGGCGACCCTGAGCACCCCGAGCATCGACGCCCTGCGGCGCGCGCGCTTCATCGACGTGCGTCGACTGGGTGAGGACGTACGAATGGATCTGGAGGTCTGATGGCGTTGTCGAGTATTGAAGAGGCGATCGAGCAGTTGCGTCGCGGCGGCATGGTCGTGGTGGTGGACGACGAGGACCGCGAGAACGAGGGCGACCTCATCATGGCCGCCGAGGACGTCACCGCCGACGCCATGGCGTTCTTCCTCGAGCACACCTCGGGAGTCTTCTGCGTGCCCCTGGAGTCGGCGCGCGCCGACGAGCTCGACCTGCCGCTGATGGTGGTCGCCAACACCGAGGCCCAACGCACCGCGTTCACCGTCACCGTCGACTACCGACACGGGACCACGACGGGTATCTCGGCGGGGGACCGCGCGGCGACGGTGCGCGCGCTGATCGACCCGGCCACGCTGCCCACCGACCTCAACCGTCCCGGTCACATCTTCCCCCTGCGCTACCGGCCCGGCGGGGTGCTCAAGCGCGCGGGACACACCGAGGCGACGGTCGACCTCTGTCGACTGGCCGGCAAGTACCCCTCGGGGGTGCTCTGTGAGATCGTCACTCGCGACAAGTCCGACATGGCGCGCCTGCCCGAGCTCGAGGCCTTCGCCGCCGAGCACGGACTCCCACTGGTCAGCATCGCCGACCTCATCCGCTACCGGCGCCACCACGAGAAGTTGGTGCGACGGGTGGCCGAGGCCGCACTCCCGACCGAGCACGGCGAGTTCCAGGCCGTGGTCTTTGAGAGCGTGCTCGACGGCGAGCAGCACATGGCGCTCGTCTACGGCGACATCGAAGGGCGCCAGGACGTCTTGGTGCGCGTGCACTCCGAGTGCCTGACCGGCGACGCCCTGGGGTCCTTGCGCTGCGACTGCGGCCCCCAGCTGCAGGCGGCGCTCGCCAAGGTGGCCGCCGAGGGCGCGGGGGTGGTGGTCTACCTGCGCGGGCACGAGGGCCGCGGCATCGGTCTGGGCCACAAGATCCGCGCCTACGCGCTTCAAGAGAACGGCGTCGACACGGTCGACGCCAACCTCGAACTCGGCCTGCCCATCGACAGTCGCGAGTACGGGATCGGGGCGCAGATCCTGGTGGACCTGGGCGTCACCTCGATGCGCCTGATGACCAATAACCCCACCAAGTACGGCGGGCTCGAGGGGTTCGGCCTCGACATCGTGGAGCGCGTCGCGCTCGAGAGTCGCCCGACCGCCTTCAACATCGACTACCTGCGAACCAAGCGCGAGCGCATGGGACATATCCTGGAGGGCCTGGATGACGTCGAGTGACGAGACCGAGTTCGACCCCGCGACGCCGGCGCGCCTGCGCGAGCGAGTGGGCCAGCAACTGGTGGGCGCCCTCGAGGGGCGCGGGGTGCGCGTGGCCCTGGCCTGCGGGCGCTTCAACGGGGGCGTCACGACGCGCCTGATCGACGGCGCCCTCGACGCCCTGGTGCACCACGGTGTCGACCGCAACGACGTCGTGATCGCCTGGGCCCCCGGCGCGTTCGAACTCCCCCTGGTCGCACGGGGCTTCGCCCTGAGTGAGCGCGTGGACGTCGTGATCACGCTGGGCGCGGTCATCCGCGGGGACACCGGACACTACGACTTCGTCGCCGGTGAGTGCGCCCGCGGGGTGCAGGACGTCCAGCTGGCGACGGGCGTGCCGGTGGTGTTCGGCGTGCTCACCACCGACACCGTGGCCCAGGCGCTCGAGCGATCGCGGCCCGACGACACCAACAAGGGGCGCGAGTGCGCGCTGACGGCATTGGAGATGGTGAACCTGCTGCGCCAGGGCGCCTTCGCGCCATGACCTTCGAGGCGGCCGTCGTGAGTTTCGACGAGGCCCGCGGCGACGGAACGCTGCGCGACGCGCGCGGTGAGGAGTTCTACTTCCACTGCGTGGGCATCGCCGACGGTTCGCGCCACGTCGACGTCGGCGCCGCGGTGCGGGCCCGCCGCCGTGTGGGGCTGCGCGGCCACGACGAGGCGACCGACGTGGTGAAGCTCTAGGACTCGTCGGGGTGCTGGTCCGCGTCAGGGGAAGCGTCAGGGGAAGCGCCAGGGTCAGCACCCTGATTAGCGTCAGGGGCGGCGCCAGGGGCGTTCGCCACCTGACTGGCGCGGACGTAGACCTGCTGGATCTCGGCCAGGGCGTTGCGATAGAGGGTCACGTTGGCGCCGAGACGTTCGCCACCCGCCTGGAGCAGGGCCGCCATGACGTCGATCACCAATTGGGCCCCGACCAGGTCGGCGGGCGAGGACGCGAGGTGTACCGCCGCCCATTGGGCGAGGACGAAGAAGTGGTTGGCCAGTAGGTCGGTCGCGGGGGTCTCGCGCAGGAAGGCGATCTCGGAGTCGGCGTCGAACTCGGGGGTCTTCTCGGTCATCCCACCACGGTAGTGGCCGGAGGGACCGTGATTCGTTCGGCGCGGGCCGGGGGACCTCACGGCCCCCTCGCGACCGGGTCCGTGGGCCCTTGAGCGGCGCGGGTCCGTCGTCTGCTAGCCTTGCGGGGCAGTTCACAGCAAGTGAGGTTGCTCGTCAACTTCCACCTGCGCACACTGGTGCGTCGGGTCCACGGGTTTGATACGCCTCGCTTGCCGTGGCGACGCCAGGACGGCGTCGCGAAGAGCAAGGAGTCCGATATCGCAACAGTGCCTGGAGACCACCGCGTCAATGAGCGCATTCGGGTCGAGTCGGTTCGCCTCATCGATAACGAGGGGAACCAGCGAGGCGTGACGACGACGCGTGAGGCGTTGGCGTTGGCCCGCAGTCTCGACCTCGACCTGGTGGAGATCGCGCCCACGGCGCAGCCACCGGTCTGTCGCATCATGGACTACGGAAAGTTCAAGTTCGACGAAGCGCAGAAGGCGAAGGAGTCACGTCGCAAGACGCAGAACGTGGGCGTCAAGGAGATGAAGTACCGGCCGAAGATCGGTCCGGGCGACTTCGACACCAAGACGCGCCTCGTGGAGAAGTTCTTGGGCGAGGGCCACAAGGTGAAGATCACCATCATGTTCCGTGGGCGCGAGTCCGCGCACCCGGAGTTGGGCAAGAAGATCCTGGACCGTATCGTCGAGAGGCTCGTCGATACCGCCAAGGTCGAGTCGGCCGCCAAACTCGACGGACGCAACATGATCATGGTGCTCGGACCCGACAAGAAGGCCAGGGCCAAGGCCGACGCCGTGAAGTCCGACGAAGAGTCGAAGCCAGAAGTTGCCGCAACACCGACGGTCGAGGTGAACGCCTCGGCCCACGAATCGCAAGAGGAGAGTTGAAATGCCCAAGATGAAGACCGACAGTGGCGCGAAGAAGCGCATCAAGATCACCGGTTCGGGGAAGCTACGTCGCCGCCAGGCCTTCCGTGGCCACCTGATGGAGACGAAGTCCTCCACCCGCACCCGACGTCTGGGTCGTGAGACGGACATCGCACCGGGCATCGAGAAGAACATCAAGAAGTTGATGGGTCTCTAGGAACTTAAGGAGAAGAGGAACTCACATGGCACGTGTCAAGAGGGCGGTCAACGCCAAGAAGCACCACAAGGCGATTCTCGAAGAGGCCAAGGGTTACTACGGTGACCGTAGCCGCACGTTCCGCGCGGCCAACCAGGCCGTGCAGCACGCCGGCGTCTACGCGTTCCGCGACCGGCGCGCCCGTAAGGGCGACATGCGTCGGCTCTGGATCCAGCGCATCAACGCCGGCACGCGCCTCCACGGCGTCAGCTACAGCCGCTTCATCGCGGGGCTCAACGCCGCCGGCGTCGAGGTGGACCGGCGGATGCTCGCCGACCTGGCCGTCAACGACGCCGCCGCGTTCGCCGCGTTGGTCGCCCAGGCCAGTGCGGCGTTGGCCAAGTAGGTCGTCCTGATCGAGGAGTGGGGCTCGACGCACCCGAGCGTGCGTCGGCTCCGACGCCTGATCGCCCGGCGCCGTGAGCGTTGGGACGAGGGCGCCTTCGTCATCGAGGGTCCCGACCTCGTCGAGGCGGCCCTCGACAGCGGGGCCGAGGTCGAGGCGATCTACGTCGAGGCGACGAGGGTCGACCAGGGCGACGTGGGGCGGCTACTCGCGCGCGCGCGTGGCGCCCAGGTGCGCGTGGTCGCGCTGGCGCCCGGCGTGCTGCAACGCGTCGCCGACGCGAAGACCCCCCAGCCACTACTGGCGAGCGTGCGCTTCGCCCGCGACGACCTCGGCGACC
>JAGXBH010000086.1 GCA_018971185.1 Acidobacteriota bacterium | reverse complement strand
CGAGGCGACGCTGACCACCATCGCGCCGGCGCGTCGGCGGCGGCGCGCTCTGGTGATCAAGGTCGTGGCCGTCACCGTGGTCGTCGCCACACTCCTCGTGGTCGGCGGGAGGTGGCTGCTGCAGCAGTCCCTCTTTCGCGTGCAGCACGTGCACCTCACCGGCGAGGTGCACGAGAGCGCTCAACAGGTGTTGAGCGCCACGAAGCTCGACCTGCACCCCACCATGATCGGCCTCAACCAGGCCACCCTGCAGCGCGACCTGAGCGTCTACCCGTGGATCGGTTCGATCGCGGTGATCAAGCGCTGGCCCAACTCGATCGACCTCGCGATCCACGAAGTGAGCGCGGTCGCGGTCGCCTTCGACCCCCATCACGTCCTGCGCTACGTCAGCGCCACCGGGCGCGAACTCACCACGGCGCCCCTGAACACCGACATGCCGACCCTGGCCACGACGCCGGCCAGTGTGTCGGCGACGACGTGGCCCTATGACGGTCCCGAGTCGGCCGCCGCGGTGGTGGCGAGCCAGCTCCCCGAGGCCTTCAAGGCCCAGGTCAGCCAGATCATCGCCGACGCCAGCGGGAACGTGACGCTGCAACTGACCACGCCACTGCGGTTCTTCTTGGGCCCGGCGACCAACCTCGACGCGAAATTCGTGGCCGTGGCCTCGGCGATCGCGCACGGCACCTTCGCGGCGGGCGACGTGGTCGACGTGACCACGCCCAATGAATTATCGGTCACCGGCCCGGGTTGACGACGAGATGGGCATTTTCCTCGTGAGAAAGACATTTGAACATAAACTGGTGGGGTTACTAGCCTTCAACCAATTCATTTCGCACGAGTCGGTCGTTGATAGCGAGACGCGAGTAGTTTCGACACACCACAGCAAGGGGAGTTCATGAGTCTCAACCAAGGCAACTATCACGCCGTGATCAAGGTGATCGGTGTCGGTGGCGGTGGGGTCAACGCGGTCAATCGCATGATCACTTCGGGCCTGCGCAATATCGAGTTCATCGCGGCCAACACCGACGCCCAGGCGCTGTTGCTCTCGGAGGCGGACCTCAAGATCGACATCGGACGCTCCTTGACGCGTGGGCTCGGTGCGGGTTCTGACCCCGAGATCGGTCGCCAGGCGGCCGAGGATCACCGGGCCGAGATCGAGGAGGCGCTGAAGGATACCGACATGGTGTTCATCACCGCTGGTGAGGGCGGCGGCACCGGCACCGGCGCGGCGCCCGTGGTGGCCGACATCGCGAGGGCACTGGGGGTCCTGACGATCGGCGTGGTCACTCGACCCTTCGCCTTCGAGGGCAAGCGCCGGGCGACCCAGGCGGAGAAGGGGATCCAAGCCCTGCGTGAGAAGGTCGACACCCTGATCGTCATCCCGAACGACCGGCTGCGCTCGGTGGCCACCTCCGAGACGTCGATGCTCGACGCCTTCAAGATCGCCGACGACGTCCTGCTGTCGGCGGTGCGCGGCGTGACCGACCTCATCACGGTGCCCGGGCTCATCAACACCGACTTCGCCGACGTGAACGCCATCATGCGCAACGCGGGCACCGCCATCATGGGGGTGGGCATGTCGACGGGGGAGGGTCGCGCGATCAACGCCGCGCGCGCCGCGATCACCTCGCCGCTGCTCGAGGCGTCGATCGAGGGCGCGCGGGGCATCTTGATGAACATCGTCGGTGGTCCGAGCGTCACCCTCAACGAGGTGACCGACGCGGCGAGCATCATCCACGACGTCGCCCACCAGGACGCGAACATCATCTTCGGTTCGGTGATCGACGAGTCGATCGGTGACGCCGTGCGCGTGACGGTCATCGCCGCGGGCTTCGACCACACACCGAGCGCCAAGGCGCCCGGCGCCGCGACGGCGACCACGCCGGCGAGCGATGCGCCGCGTTCGGACATCTTCGCCACCACCACCAGTGACGACTTCTTCGACATCGGTGGAGATGACGACCTACCCAGTTTCCTGCGCTAGCCCCGACGACGTCCAACGGGTCACGGCGAATCTGGCGGACGTGCGCCGACGCATCGTCCTGGCCGGCGGCGATCCGTCGACCATCGCGATCGTGGCGGTGACCAAGTCCTTCGACTCATCGATGGTGCGCGCCGCGGCCGCCGCCGGGCTGTCGGCCATGGGCGAGAACTACGTGGGCGAACTCGAGGCCAAGGACGGCCAGACGGCGGACCTCGTGTTGCGCTGGCACTTCTTGGGCGCCCTGCAGTCCAATAAGATCGCCCGGGTCCTCGCGCACGCCGACGTGGTGAGCGCGGTGACGCGCGACAAGGAGATCGACATCATCGCCACCCTGCGTCCGGGGATGACCGTCGACGTCCAGGTCGACCTGACCGGCCAGCCACGGCGCCACGGGGCCTCGGCCGCCGAGGTGCAGACCCTCGTCAGCCGGGCGCGCGACCGAGGTCTCGACGTGCGCGGGCTGATGACGGTGGCCTCGCCGGAGCCGACGCTGGCCGCGGCGCAGTTCGCCCAGCTCCGGCGCCTGGCCCAGGACCTCGGCCTGCGGGGACGTTCGATGGGCATGAGCGAGGACCTCGAGCTCGCCGTCGAGCAGGGCAGCACCGAAATCCGGGTGGGTCGCGCGTTATTCGGCCCACGAACCGCCCCCGGGGCGCTGGCCTAACATAGAGCCGGGCGTAAGAGCCGCGAGGAGATGTAGATGAACGAAAAGATGCGCAAGGCGCTCGGCTTCCTGGGTCTCGTGGAGGATGACTACAACGAGTACAGTGCCGCTGAGGCCCAACGACCCTTCAGCGATGACGTTCGCGAGGAGCCGGCCTGGGCACCGCGCCAGAGCGCGCCCGCGCCGCGTATCAACCCCACGCCGGCGCCGCGCAGCGGTCCCGCACCGCTGCGCCCCTCGGGTTCGGGTGCTCGCCCGGCCACGATCTCGACGTTCGACAACGCCCAGCCGGCGGCCCGGCCGCGACCGGCCACGCCCGCGGGCTCCTCGGGCATCCGCGGGGTCGCCACGTACGCGGGCGTCCAGGACATCGAGATCATGACCCCTTTCGAGTTCAACGAGTGCCAGCGCATCACCGACCAGGTACGCCTCAATCGCACGGTGATCCTGGTGGTGACCCAGTGTGGACCGGCCGTCGCGCGACGGCTCATCGACTTCGCCGCGGGGACGGCCTACGCACTGCGCGCGACGGTCGAGACCTTGGAGAAGGGTGCGGTCTACGCCATCGCCCCCCACGGCGAGAGTCTGAGCCCCGAGGTTCGCGCGCGCCTGGTGGCGTCGAACTACTCGTCAGTCGGTTACTAGTGAGTCTCATTCGACTGCTGCTCGAGCTCTACATCTGGATCCTGATCATCTCGGCCCTGCTGAGCTGGTTCCCGACGACCTCGTCCCAGGGAGGCTTGGCGACCACCAAGCACGTGTTGGCGCGCTTGACCGAGCCCGTGCTGCGACCGCTGCGACAGATCATCCCGCGGCCGAACATCGGGGGCGTCGGCGTCGATTTCTCGGTGTTGGTGGCCGTGATCGTCCTGCAGATCATCGCCTCAAGTATTTGATCGGTGACCCTCTGAACGTGGGGTCGGAGGTAGGGTAGTCGTCATGGAAAGCACCGACACTCCTCGTTCCGCTCTCGACGAAATCAAGACCGTCGCCTTCAAACAGGGTCTTCGCGGTTACGTCGTCGACGAGGTCGACGAGTTCTTGGATCGCGCGGCGGCGGAGGTCGACCAGATCCGCGAGCAGATGCACCAACTGCGCCAGCAGTTGCGTCAGGCGGGCGAGAGGATTCGTCAGCTCGAGGGTTCGGGCGCGGCCGCGAGTCAGGCCACGACTGCGGTGCCCTTCGTCGCACCCGCGCCCGCGCCCGCGCCCGCACCGGCGCCCGCACCGGCGCCCGCACCCGCACCGGTCGCGAGCTCGACGGCGGGTGCCGAGCAGGTGACCGCCATGATCGCGATGGCCCAGCAGTTCATCGACCAAGCCCAGCAGGAGGCCGAGATCCGTGCGCGCGAATTGACCGTCGCCGCCCAGGAGCGCGCCCGCGAGATCGTGGCCGAGGCGCGATCACGTGCGGAGGACGAGGTGACCCGACTCAATGGGCTCAAGCAGCGACTGAGCGAGGACGTGGTGCTGCTCACGCGTCAGTTGGATCAGGAGCGCACCCGCCTGTCGACGATCCTGGCCGAATTGGCCAAGTG
>JAGXBH010000007.1 GCA_018971185.1 Acidobacteriota bacterium | reverse complement strand
AAAGCGAGCAAGAGTGGGGAGAACCTGGTAGAAACGGGGAGGCGAGGGCTTACCTCGCCGTGCGCAGATCGGAGAGACACCAGTGATTCCAAGGCCTTACGGCGCTTGGGTTCTCGGTGGGCCGCCCGGGTCTCGATCCCGGCACCTTGAGATTAAAAGTCTCCTGCTCTTCCCGATGAGCTAGCGGCCCGACGGAGGGAATGGCATGAATGACATATCCCTGGAGATTCGAGATTAGTTCACTTGGTGTTACTGATTCATCCTTGTCGTAATGAGAAATTGGCGATTTCCGCGTCGTCGATGAGAATCTGCCTTGGGGCGCCCGAAGAAGTCACAGCAACCTTTCGAACAGCCACGAGGCGATCCGATGCTCATTACGCTATGCCAACCACACCGTGCGCGCCGACTCACTCGATTGCATCAGTTCGTTGACAACTCTGGCTACTTCGCGCGCGAGAGGAGCCGCTCCTTCGAACTCAAGCCTCGAGGGGCATCAACCCCGGTGACACCTTAGGGCCCGCCTAGCCATATCCCTTCACTTCCTAAGGATCGCCTGCGTCACCTTCGCAGGGGTTGCCACGTGAAACTCCAACGTGCGATCACGAAGGCGATCACTCCCCAGATGCCCAGGGTGATGAACGTGCGCAAGAGGAAACCGGTGCCAGTCGTCGCTGACAGGGTCGTCTGCATCGACTGGGCGAGTGGTTCAAGCGGCAGGTAATTGGAGATGTCGACGAGCCAGCGGGGCATCAGGTCAGGAGGAAGGAACACTCCACTGGTGAAGCTCAGGGTGATCGTGACGAAGGGGCCGACGGAAGATCCCAATTCGGCAGTGGTAATGAGACGTGAGATGGCGAGGGCAATCGCGGTGAAGGAGAATACGCCCAGCAGGGTGTAGCAGAACATCGCCACCAGGGCGACCAAGCGCAGGTGCAGCCCGTAGACCAAGGCGGAGATCGCCAACATGACGATCACGAGGCCGAAGGAGATGATGACGTTGAAGACGATTTGGCCGGTCAGGTACGAGCCGGGGGGCAGGGGCGAGACTCTGAAGCGCTTTAGCCACCCCGCCTCTCGCGCACTCACGACGGCGACCATGACGCCGGTGAAGGTCCCGAGCATCAATCCGTAGGCGGTCAGACCGCCGGCGTAGAAGGCGATCGCACTGATTGGGTAACCGGCGGCGGCGGCGATCGTGCCCTGGTGGGAGAAGACCCAACTCAAAATGACGAGCAGTCCCACGGGCATGATGATCCCCAGGGCTACGGTGCGCGCGCTACGCAAATAGGCCCTGAGGTTGTAGATTGCCAGGGCCACGCTGAGGCGCACGAACCTCATGTCTCGTCCTTGGTCGCGCCGAGGAACACGTCGTTGAGGGTCGGGCGAAGCACCTCAAGACCACGAAGGAGCACATCCGTCGCGTGCGCCCACGTGAGCAGGCGAAGGAGTACTTCTGTGAGGTCGTCGCCCACGATCGCGCTCACGACGTTGTCGCGGTAGGCGAAGCTCACTCCCGCGACGTCGCATATCGTCGCTACCGCCGTGTCGTCGGGCAGTTCGAAGCGGATCGTCGTGACACCGAACGCGCTGATCAGCGCCGAGGAGGTGCCTTCGGCCACGATCTGACCCTTGGCCATGATGGCCAAGCGGTCACAGAGTTGCTCCGCCTCCTCCATGTAGTGCGTGGTCAAGATGATCGAGGTGCCCGTGTCACGAAGTCCCTCGATGACGTGCCAGAACTCCCGGCGCGCCACGGGGTCGAAGCCGGTCGTCGGCTCGTCGAGGAAGAGCAGGCGGGGTCGTCCCACGATGCCCAGGGCGACGTCGATGCGCCGCTTCTGCCCACCCGAGAGTCGCCCGACCCTCTCGTTAGCCTTATCCGTCAACCCGACCAGGGCGAGGGTCTCATTGACGTCACGAGGGTGGGAGAAGAATCGGGCGAAGAGCGAGAGCGTCTCCTTCACTGAGTGCAGGGGATCGAAATCTGATTCCTGCAGGACGACGCCGATCTGGTCGCGCCACTCGCGTCGGGCGTGTTGGGGTGACTCTCCGAGGACCCGCACCGTGCCATGATCGGGTCGCTGGAAGCCCTCGAGCATCTCGATCGTGGTCGTCTTTCCCGCCCCGTTCTCGCCCAGGAGACCGAAGATCTCGCCCGGGTTGACCTGGAAACTCACGTCGTCGACCGCAGTGAGGTGACCGAAGCGCTTCGTGAGGTTCTGAACCTCAACGACCGCGGTCATCGCCACTCGTGTCGATCGAGGCTGGCGTCGCCCCGCGACCATGTGAAACGGCAGTCACTCACTACTCACCTCACCACCTGGAGGATCCTGGTCGAATCTGGTCACTTCGGGTGGGTTGGACTTCTCGTGCCAGGTCCCCACCGACATGTTGTCCTACGTGGCCTTCTCACCGGCAGGGGCGAATGGCCCACTTGTCCCTTCGATATCGGGCGAAGGACCGCCCTTCGCCGAGTCGCAGGAGGTTTGCCACCTCATCGCGACAGATATCGGCACCTCGCCGTGCTGCGCAGATACTGGCGACGGGTTGGCGGACGAATCCTCGCGAGGGAAGTGGCGACGATGGTGGATGGAGTCGCCCGGCTCCTCGAGACGCCCCGTCGGTTGGTAGGCAGGGCGAGGAATTGCGTCAATGACGAAGGCTGGCGCGAGCCTCCTTGAGCGCATAGAACAAGATGACGTAACCGGCCAGCGGGTCGGCCCACCACCACCCCGCAAGCGCGTTGAGAGTGAGGCCGACCAGGACGGCCACGGCGAGGATCCCGTCGATCAGGGTGACGCGTCCCTCGGTGGTGAGCACGCGATTACCCAGTTCTGCGCCCGTTCGGGACTTGCCCGCCGCCAGGGCGAACATGACCGTGGCGGTGACGGCCGTCCAGGTGATGCCGAGCGCGCTGTGGTGGGGTCGAAAGCCCTCGACGAGCACGACCGTGCTCTGCGCCGCTAGGTAGACGGCCAATGAGACGAACGCGACACCGATCCATCTCATCGCGCGCTGCTGGCGAGAACTCTCGACGTCGGCGAGTTCCCAGAGCACCACGGTCGAGGCACCGATCTCGATGAGGCTGTCCAGTCCGAAGCCGGCGAGGGCGATCGATCTCGCGACCAGCGCCGCGTACGCGAGGATGACGACCCCGATCACGTTCCAGGCGAGTGTCGTCACCTCGAGGCGAACACCCCTGCGGACGAGTACCGCCGCTCTCGCGTCACGAGGTCCGCCGGCCATCACTCGAATCTAGTCTTTGGCTCTCTACGAATCGTGGCCTTGATCATCATCCTCGACGAGCGTCCATCATCGATCCCGCTACGCGGGCGTCAGTGAGAGTGGTCGGAGCGACGACGTCGCCTCACATAAAGGCGTCATGGACCGGCACTCTGGAACGCCGCACGGGAGTGATTCGAGCCGCCCCACTCCTCAAGCGAGGGCCAAGAACAGCTTCTGCAGCCGCACCACGATCTCGTCCGTGTCCCCCTGGGGATCCACGAGACATTCCTTGAGGCTCGCGGAGATGAGCGTGAAGGCGGCGGTGTTGATCGCTTTGGCGACCGCGGCCATCTGGGTCACGACGTCCTCGCAGCTGCGACCCTCCTCCAACATGCGCACCACGGCGCCCATCTGCCCGTGGGCGCGCTTGACTCGCTTCGTGATTGCCACCAGTTGCGTCTGGTCGCTGAGTACGTGAGGCGCCATCTCCTTAGCCATGAGTCCCTCCTGGGCAGAAATCGATTGTCTCAGTATCGTCGAGAACCCACCCACACGTGGGGAGGGGGGGATGAAGATACCCCTATGGGTATATACTACGCGCGAAGGCCGACGTCGTGCCGCGCGGCCCGACCTTCGAGTGGGAGTGAGGTTCGGGTGAGTGTGCGCCGCTGTGCAGGCAAGGGTTTCGAGACAAGTGACCTTCGTCCACCGGTGGCCGTGATAAATCGTGGTCGTGGCCGATCACGCGTGGTCAGGTCAATCAGCGAGGGAGGGCCCGCATGGCTCGTATCGTAATTCTGGGTGCCGGCATATCAGGGCACACGGCAGCCCTGCACCTGCAGCGTCAGTTGAAGAACAAACACGAGATCGTGGTGGTGTCACCCAACTCGAATTGGAACTGGATCCCTTCGAACATATGGGTGGGTGTGGGCAAGATGTCCAAGAGTCAGGTGACCTTCCCGCTCGCCCCGATCTACCGGCGCAAGCACATCGACTTCCGCCAGGCCAAGGCCGTGGCGATCCACCCCGAGGGGGACGCCTCGGAATCCAAGGGCTTCGTGGACATCGTCTACACCGACCCGACGAAGACGGGGGAGGAGGCGACGCTGACCTATGACTTCCTCATCGTAGCGACGGGACCGAAGTTGAACTTCGCCGCCACGCCGGGCCTCGGCCCGGAGGGGAACTCCTGGTCGGTCTGTACGGCCAACCACGCCGAGCAGTCGGCGGCCGCCCTCGAGGGGATCATCGACGCGCTCAAGCGCGGCGAGAGGAAGACCCTCGTCATCGGGGTGGGTCACGGGACGTGCACGTGCGAAGGGGCGGCCTTCGAGTACACCTTCAACGTGGAGCACGAATTGCGCGAACGCGGCGTGCGCGACCTCGCGGACGTGGTGTACCTGTCGAACGAATACGACCTCGGCGACCTCGGCGTGGGGGGCATGATCTTCGCGCAGAACGGGTTCGAGACCAGTTCGAAACTGTGGACCGAGTCGCTCTTCCGCGAGCGCGGGGTGAGGGCCATCCTGCGGGCCCACGTCGAGCAGGTCGACCCGGGCGTCATCCACTACGAGGAGCTCGACGGCTCACGGCACACCCTCGACTTCGACTTCGCCATGCTGCTCCCACCGTTCCGCGGTGTCGAGATGAAGGCGTACGCGAAGAACGGTGACGACATCACCGACGAACTCTTCGCGCCGAACGGCTTCTTGCGCGTGGACGCGGACTACGCGTCCAAGCCTTACGACGAGTGGGCGCCGGAGGACTGGCCCAAGACGTACCAATGTCCTCGATACGACAACGTGTTCGGAGTGGGAATCGCCTTTGCGCCACCGCACGCGATCTCCGAGCCGAGAAAGAGTCCCAACGGCACGGTGATTTCCCCGGCCCCCCCGCGCACGGGGATGCCGTCGGGCGTGATGGGCCGCACCGTCGCCCTCTCGATCGTCGAGCGCCTTCGTCACGGCGACCAGGCCAAACTCCACACCGCGTCGATGGCCGATATGGGTGCTGCGTGCATCGCCTCGGCCGGGACGGGTCTGCGCCAGGGTAGCGCCGCGGCCATCACGATGTTCCCGATCATTCCCGATCGACGCCGCTTCCCTGGATCGGGACGCGATCTCAAGGAGACTTCCGGGGAGATCGGCCTGAGTGGCCACTGGACGAAGCTGCTCTTGCACTATCTGTTCATCTACAAGGCCAAGGCCCGATGGGGCTGGTTCCTCATCCCCGAATAAGCGGGGACGCAGCGACGTGATACAGGAGGACTGTCAATGGAATCGATGAGTGAGGTCGACCGCAACATCGCCGAAGCCCCCCTGCCGACGAAGGGCACGCTTCGTCGGCGCAAGAGCCTGGGGTACCAGATGACGCGCTTCGTCGCGTTCAATTTCCGGATGCTCAAGATGGTGACGCGAGCCCACCACTAAGGGGGTTCGACCCCGAGGTGGTGTCTCGGTGCGTGACGGGCCTGTGCGCCCGAGGGCGACCGACGTTGACACCGGTGGCGACCGCACGCCAGTTCGCGCTGGGTCAGGTCGCGACGCCCCGGGAGGAGTGAGTATCGCTACCCCGCGGCTCACGTGACGATCGGTCAAGATCCGGGGGGTGGCGGCGTCGAGGAGGGTGTTGCGTATATACCCCATGGGGTATATACTGGAGTTCGAAGGTCACCGCCCCACTCGTGAGGTGATGGCCGACACGGATGTCGCGAGAGTCGCGCAATCGTGGCGTGGGCCAGTCGGCTCGAGGGATCGACGGGTCGTACGCACAGAGTGGTCCGACCAGAGGAGGAGCAACAAGATGTGTCATCGGGTGACGTGCGGTTCGTGCGGTAAGGCGACGTGGAGTGGATGCGGCAATCACGTTGAGCAAGCGCTCGCGGGTGTTGCGCCGCAGGATCGTTGCACGTGTCGCCAGGGATCGGCCAGCGCCTCTTCATCCCAGGGGGGCGCCACGGGCTTCTTCGCCCGTTAGGAGCCGATATCGGGTCGATCGACGGCCCTCGTGACCAAACATTGTCGCACCCACCGCACTGACGCTCGCCCCCCCGGCAGTACGCCTCAGTGCGGTGGCCGAGAAGCGGACAATGTTTGGTCACGAGGGCCGTCGATCGTTGACGCGGTGTTCGCGTCGGTATTGATCACGCATCGAAGATGCGAGGTGGACCAGTGGTGAACTGGTCGTAGTACGACGTGGATCACTGACGACGTCGACCGTTCACGACGAGGGCACGGCGCCCCAGTCTCCCTGGAAGTAACGCGTCGAATGCTGACGAAGCGCTGGTCGCCTGTGAGGATTCCGGGCCCCGATGCGCGCGATGGAACTGTTGCGAACGAGCGGCGCGTCACCCAAGGTGGCGTTCCCGCGGGTGGTAGAATATACCCCATAGGGTATGAATACCTCGGGTGATTGGAAGTGAAGTGACGGGCGGAGGAACTGCGGGACGTGGGGTCATGCCGGAGGCGCGCTCGGTGTTGGTCGTGTGCGCGCATCCCGACGACGAGAGCTTCGGACTAGGCGCCGCGATCTCCGCCTTCGCTGCCGCGGGCACCCCGACGAGCGTGCTGTGCTTCACCCACGGCGAGGCATCCACGCTCGGCGCCGACGCGGCCGATCTTGGCCACGTGCGGTCCCAGGAGTTGACCGCGGCCGCGGCGGAACTCGGCGTGGGGGATGTTCGGCTCCTGCACTACGGTGATGGTCGCTTGGCCGACGAGCGCCTCGACGAATTGAGCGACGCCGTCCTCGAGATGATCGATCGATCCGACGCCGACCTCCTCCTCGTCTTCGACGAGGGAGGGATCACCGGACACGCGGATCACTGCCGCGCCACCGAGGCCGCGCTCGCTGCGGCCAGCGATCGCCGACTGAAGGTCCTCGCGTGGGCCATGAGCGACGAGGTCGCTGATGCGCTCAATCGAGAGTTCTCGGCGGGGTTCGTCGGGCGCGACGCCACGCAGATCGACCTGCGCACCCGAGTCAATCGCGAACGCCAAGAGCGCGCGATCGCGTGTCACGTCAGTCAGTCCCACGACAACCCCGTCCTGCGGCGACGTTTGGCGCTGCAGGGCGAATGGGAGGTGTTCCGCTGGTTGACCCCCGAGTCGGTCCAGCGGGCATGATGGGGTGAGCCAGTCCGGGGAGAAGGAGGCGGGTCATGGAACTTCCGGTGTCGCTGGTCGGCGACGGTGATCTCGTCCCGTGCGTCGACGGCGAATGGCGACGTTACGTGGCTCTCGACTCCGCGGCGTCAACGGGCGCCCTCGCGAGTGTGATGCAGAAGGTCGCGGACTTCGTGCCGTCGTATTCCAGCGTGCACCGGGGTGCGGGATACAAGTCCCACGTGGCCACTGCGCAGTACGAGGCGGCGCGTGCCGCCGCGCTCGACTTCGCGGGTCGTCGTGACCGCGACGACGTCGCCATCATCTGTCGCAACACCACCGAGGCGATCAATCACCTGGCCTACCGTCTGGAACTGCGTGCGGACGACGTCGTCGTCACCACCGTCATCGAACACCACGCGAATCTCTTGCCGTGGTCACGCGTGGCGACGTGCCGCTACGTCGAGTGCGGGGCTGAGGGGACGTTCACGCTGGACGACGTCGTCGCCGCACTCGACGCCGAGCCCGCGCCACGGCTGCTCACGGTGAGCGGCGCCTCCAATATCACCGGGTGGATGCCGCCGGTGTCGCGGATCATTGAGGAGGCCCACGCGCGGGGCATTCGCGTGGTGGTCGACGCCGCGCAGTTGGCGCCGCACCGTCCACTTCCCCCCGACGCCGACTTCGTGGTCTGGAGCGCCCACAAGATGTACGCGCCCTTCGGCGCGGGCGTGCTCATCGGACCGCGGAGCGTGTTCGCCCGAGGGGAGCCCTTCCTCGCGGGCGGGGGAGCCGTGGACTTCGTCGCCCTGGACGAGGTCCTCTGGACGGCCCCGCCCGAGCGCGAGGAGGCGGGCTCCCCCAACGTCGTGGGAGCGGTGGCGCTACACGCGGCCATCGACGCGATGTCCTCGATCGGCTGGACCGGGATCATCGAGCATGATCGACGAATCGCTCGTCGACTCCGCGAGGGCCTGGCCGCGATCCCCGGCGTTCGCGTGCTCGGTCCCGGACGGGACGTGGAGACCTTGCCCGTGGCGACGTTCGTCCTCGACGAAATGCCCTTCGCCCTCGTCGCGGCACGACTGTCGGCCGAGTTCGCCATCGGCGTGCGACACGGCTGTTTCTGCGCGCACCCCTACCTGACCCGGCTCCTGGCCCTCGGCGACGAGGAGGTGGCGCGCTCTCGAGAGCACATCCGACACGGGGACCGGAGTTCGATGCCCGGCGCGATTCGAGCGAGCGGCGGACTCAACACTCGCGGCGAGGACGTGGATGCGCTGCTCGACGCGGTGGCCCGCCTCGCCCGAGGGCTGGCGCCACCCGTGGCCTACCTGCGGGACGCGACGGGCGACTTCTTCCCGGATCTCTCCGCCAGCCCCGACTCGCCCCTCGCGCGGGCGTGGGAGGCCCACTCGCGCGGCGTCGGGGGATCCTGCTCACCGGGCTGATCCGAGACGGGCGGGCCGATTCGCCATGTGATCGGATCGCATTCGAGGAGAATTGCGTAGATACCCCCCAGGGTATAAACTCTCCTTGATGACGAGTGGCGACCCGAATGATGTTGACCAACGCGGCGGCCGTCCTGCGCGCGCGGGACAGGGAGGGATCATGACCGATGAGAGCGCACCGCACACCTTGAACGACGAGAAGCAGTCGTTGGAGATCCGGCGGCGATTGAGCCGTGCGCACGGTCAGCTCGGCGCCGTGGTGCGGATGCTCGACGAGGGGTGTTCGTGCGAGGACATCGTCACGCAGATCGCGGCGGTGTCCAAGGCGGTCAACGCCGCGGCGTTCACGCTGATCTCGACGAGCCTCAAGGAGTGCCTCGTCGACACCGCGGTCGACAGCGGTCCCGCATCGCAGAAGTTCCAGAAGCTCTTCTTGAGCCTGGCTTAAAGGAGGAACGTGAAGATTGTCATCATCGGTGGCGTGGCCGGAGGAATGTCGGCGGCGACGCGCATGCGTCGACTCGACAACGACGCGCAGATCATCGTCCTCGAGCGCAGCGGATTCGTGTCGTACGCCAATTGCGGTCTGCCCTACTTCGTGGGCGGCGTGATCGGGGACGAGGAGTCGCTGCTGCTGCAGACGCCCGCGTCGCTGCACAACAGATTCCGTCTGGACGTGCGCGTGGACACCGAAGCGCTGTCGATCGACACCGCGGCGCGCATCGTGCGGGCGCGCAATCTGGTGAAGGGTGAGGACTATGAGATCGACTACGACTACCTCGTCCTGAGCCCCGGCGCGTCCCCGATCATCCCCCCGATCCCCGGCATCGAGCGGGCGATGCCGCTGCGCACCGTCGAAGACGTCGAGCGCCTCGTCGACGCCGTCGAAGAGGCCCCGCGCCACGCCGTGGTGATCGGAGGAGGCTTCATCGGACTCGAGATCGCCGAGAACCTCACCCATCGGGGGGTGGTGACGACCCTCGTCGAGGCCACCGCTCAGGTGCTGGCGCCCCTCGACCCCGAGATGGCCACCTCGGTGGCGGACGAACTACGTCGCCACGGGGTCGACGTCCGCCTGGGCGACGCGGTCGAGGAGGTCACCCGTCACGGCGTGCACCTCTCGTCGGGCGAATTCACTCCCGCGGACCTGGTGATCCTGGCCATCGGCGTGCGCCCCGAGATCGGCATCGCGCGCGCCGCCGGGCTCGAGATCGGTGAGCGCGGCGGGATAGCCGTCGACGAGTTCCATCGCACCAGCGTGTCGAACGTCTACGCGATCGGTGACGCCGCGGAGAAGACCGACGCGCTCGACGGCTCGGCGACGCTCGTGCCCCTCGCTAATCTGGCCAATCGACACGGGCGCGTGGTCGCCGATCACATCGCGGGTCGCGCCGTGCGACCACGACCCGCCATCGGCACGGCCATCGTCAAGGTCTTCGACCTCACCATCGCCACCACCGGCTGGAACGAGAAGCGCCTGCGCTCCCACGGGCGCCCGTTCGTGGCCATCCACACCCACCCCACTTCCCACGCGGGCTACTACCCCGGGGCGAAGGCGATGTGCCTCAAGTTGCTCGTCGATCCGTCGTCGGGCGAGATCCTGGGCGCCCAGGGCCTGGGCAGTGAGGGCGTCGACAAGCGAATCGACGTGCTCGCGACCGCCATGCGCGCGGGTCTCACGGCACCCGAGCTCGCCGACCTCGAGTTGGCCTACGCGCCACCCTTCGGCTCGGCCAAGGACCCCGTGAACATGTTGGGCTACGTCGCCGAGAACGTCCTCTCGGGACTGGTGACGACGCTGCAGTGGAGTGAGGTCGACGAGTACCGCGCGCGTGGCGCTCAGTTCGTCGACGTGCGTACTCGCGAGGAGTTCGCCCGCGGCACTCTCCCTGGTGCGATCAATATCCCGGTGGACGAGCTCCGCGACCGGCTCGGCGAACTCGACGGCGGGGAAATCGTCGTCAACTGCCAAGTCGGTCAGCGCGGCCACGTCGCCACGCGCATGCTCACCGAGTTGGGGTATCGCGCCGTCAATCTCGACGGTGGCTACCGGACGTGGCATTGCTCGCCCGCCGCAGCCCCGCAACTGGTCGGCTGAGTCGCGGCCCAGCCTTTGCGTCCGCCTTCCTGTGACGATCTCGAAGGCTGAGGGACATACGTCGAACTCGAAGTGTCGGCGTGTCGCGTGACGAACGCGCCGCGAGCGGCCGCGGGGACGTCCGTCGGCGGACTCTCCTCAGGCCGCGTCGGTGTGCGAGTTCGCGTCGTCGACGTCGCTCGGCGACGGACTCGGCGACGGCAGCGGCGTGGTGGTCGCCGGTTCGCTGGCCACCGGTCGCGAATCGTACTCGCTCCGCTTCACCGCGCTCAGGGCGGCCTGGAGGAGCATCGTCGTGGTCACTCGGTTTCGGGGGTCCTTCACCTCGCGTCGGCTGCTGAGTTCGACGACCTCATCCTCGGTCTCCACCCCAAACTTGTTGATCAACATCACCAACTCCCTTCGCGTGAGATTCGCTCGTGTGAGATTCGCTCGATGTCTCGTGTGCCGCGCAACGCCGTTCGTGGCGTCCGACGTCGCCACCGACTCCACATTATTCCCAGGGATGCGCGACGCGGTGGCATTTCTTGAGCGGTGCTGACGGGTGCCCGGGTGTCCGCTTGCCTCGGCGCTCCGTCGAACGCGGGTCCCGACCGTCACGCCACGGAGACTCTGTCCCTCGTGCGAGGCAGACGCCGTCGGGCGTGTAGAGTCGTCGCCATGTCAGACGCCGAGCACGATGCAGAGTTCGACAACGAATCGGTGAGCGTTATCGAGGGCACTCTCAATGACGTCGACCGCGCCTTGGAGCGACTGCGAGTCGGGTCCTACCGTCAGTGCCAGGTCTGTCAGTCGCCCATCGCGACGCACGACTTGGTGGCCGCGCCGTTGCTCGCCAACTGCGGGGCGCACCCCGAACTGTCGTAGTCGCCCAACCCCGTCCTAGTGGGTCAGCATCTAGCCGACGAGATCGTACTGGTTGGAATCGACGTCGTCGCGGGAGTCTCGCATCAGCGCGTGACCGGTTGCACCGTGGGCGAATCCCTCACGACGCTTCAACTTATGAGCCAGCGGCAGGGCCACGATGCACAGCGCGACGATGTCGATGGGGATGTTCAGTAGGTAGACGTTCATGGCCATTCGCTCGGCGCGAGCCTCGCGCCGGTCCTCCTCCTTTCCTCCTGATGCCATCTAAGTCGCCGTACCTTAAGACTTCGTGTGGGCGGCCTCAAGAAAGCGACAAATCCGCTCACGTGTCATTGAGGAAGTGACCGGCACGTCGTGAGAAACCCGCGCTGACGCCACTACCCCCGGCGACCAGGGCCGCCGGGGGTAGTGAGAGGTGAGGGGTCGACGTTATTTCTTGGTGGCCCAGAAGATCTCCGCGATGGCGTCGATCTCGCTGAGCAACTTGTCGCCGACCGCGACATCGTTGGTCTTCTTGGCCTCGCCGGCGGTCTTGGTGGCGGACCAGAACAAGTCGTGGAGCTGGGGGTGCGCCTCGAGGTGCGCGGGCTTGAAGTAGTCCGTCCAGAGCACCCACAGGTGGTGCTTCACCAGCTCGCTGCGCTCCTCCTTGATCATGGTGGCGCGGACCTTGAAGTCGGCGTCGTCGGAGGCGTTGTACTTCTCCATGCACGCCTTGACCGATTGCGCCTCGATGCGCGCCTGCGCGGGGTCGTAGACCCCGCAGGGCAGGTCGCAGTGCGCCGACACGACGAGCGCGGGACCCGCGGAATCCAACATTTGATTGATACGGGTACGAAGCGTCATGGCTCCACCTTTCGATGACGGGGTCGTTGCGACCGATTTTCTTGTCGTCAGGTTAGCCAGATGCGTCGTCTAGCGTTCACGGTCGTGGCTCGGTTGTTGCGGCTGTTCATCCGTCGAATCAAGGTGGAGGGGAACTCCATGGTGCCGACCTACCTGCCGGGGGAGCTGGTGACGGTGATCAGGAGGTGGCGGCCGGTGCGCGTCGGCGACGTGGTGGTGTTGCGTGACCCGCGCGATCCGACGCGCTGGCTGCTCAAGCGCTGCGTCGCCCGCCAGGGCGCGATGATCGACGTGCGTGGGGACAACGCGTCGATGAGCACCGATTCGCGCGATTTCGGGCTGGTACGCGGCTCTCGGGTGAGGTATCTGGTCTGGGCCGCCCCCGTGAAAGGGGACAATCCTGAGTAGTTGAATCGGGAATTGACCGGTAGGCTCGTCGCGTGGCTCGTCTCGCCGTACTCTCGTATCACACGTCGCCCTTGGCCCAGCCCGGTACCGGCGACGGAGGCGGGATGAACGTCTACGTTCGTGAGTTGGCCAGCGCCGTGGCGCGCCAAGGCAACGAGGTCGACGTGTTCACCCGGCGCGACTCGCCGCTGCTTCCCGACACGCAGTTGGTCGAGCCCGGCTTTCGCGTCCACCACGTCAGCGCGGGTCCGGCCCGCTCACTCGAGCGTCACGAGCAAGAGGACCACGTCAAGGTCTTCACCGACGTGGTCGCGGCCCATTTCCTGCGTCACGGGACGCCCGACGCCCTGCACGCCAACTACTGGCTGAGCGGACTCGCCGGACATCGCCTCAAGCACGAGCTGGGCCTCCCGCTGATCATGACCTTCCACACCCTCGAGCGCGTCAAGGCGGACCACTTCGAGGGAGAGTCCGCGGACCGTGCGCACCAGGAGGCGGCTATCTTCGCCTGCGCGGACGCGGTCCTCGCCAGTTGTGAGGTGGAGGCGGCGCAGTTCGTCGACTACTACAACGCCGATCCGGCCCGCGTGCACGTGGTGCCGCTGGGCGTGCAACACTCCTTCTTCGCCCCCGGGGACCGGCGGGCCGCGCGTCAGGCCCTCGGACGCGACCAGGACGACGTGATGCTGCTGTTCGTGGGGCGGCTGCAGGCCCTGAAGGGGGTGGAGTTGGCCCTCGAGACTCTCATCACGCTGCGTCGCCGCGGGTGCGACGCCAGCCTGGCGATCGTCGGTGGTCCGTCGGGGCCCGACGGCGGCGCCACGCTCGCCGCCCTGCACCAGCGCGTCGACGAGGCGGGTGTCATTGAACACGTCAGCTTCGTGGCGCCCCAGAGCCACCAGCTGCTCTCGACGTGGATGCGCGCCGCCGACGTCACCCTCGTGCCCTCGCGTTCCGAGAGCTTCGGCCTGGTGGCCCTCGAGTCCTCGGCGTGCGGCACGCCCGTGGTGGCGAGTGCGGTGGGCGGCCTTCTGACCCTGGTCGAGCCCGGGGTCAACGGCGAGTTGCTCGCGTCGCGAGACGCCAGCGACTGGGCCGACGCCGTATCGCGGGTCGTGGCGGACAACGCCGACAGCGCCCTGTCGAACTCGGCGGTCTTGCTCGCCCAGCGCTACACCTGGCGCTCGGCGGCGCAGTCCCTCGACGCACTGGTCGATCGGATGATGGACGTCGGTCTCGTCCGTTGTTGAGTCGGGCTCGGTCCGCGCGAGTCGGTAACGACCCCGCTGTGGGTTCCCTCAGCGTCGTCGGGGCAGGAGTGTAAGAATTCGAGGTCATGAGGTCGATTCGCCCGTGGCGCCGTAGGTCCAAGGCGATTCATCTCGGGGTCGCCTCGGCGCGCGCGGCGCTGGTGGCAACCGTCCTCACCGGTCTCGTGGTCATCCCGACGATCGGGGCCCGGGCCGATTCCACCAAGGTCGCGGCGGACAACGCGAACACCGGGTGGTACCCCGACCAGCCCTTGTTGACCCCGTCGGCGGTGCAGAGTGGATTCGGAAGCACCTTCGACACCACGCTGACCACGGGTGCACCCTCGAACTGCCAGGCGGGCAAGGTCTACGCGCAGCCCCTGGTGGACCAGGGCCAGGTGATCGTCGCCACGGAGAACGACTGCGCCTACGGCGTGAGTGCGTCAACGGGTCAGATCACGTGGGCCGACAACTACGGACCCGCCGCGACCCCCGCCGAGGACCCCTACTCGAACTTCGCCAATGTATGTGGCGATATCGGCACAAGCCTCGGAATCACCAGCACACCGGTCATTGATCCCGCGACGGACACCGCGTACTTCGTGGCCGCGCGCGCCACGGGGCCTGACCGGTTGTTCTTCGACAGCGCCACGAACACTACGAACAACTACGGGCCATCGACGCAGTATTACCTCGAGGCGGCCGACGTGACGACAGGTGTGGCACCCGCGGGATGGCCCTCGGGGGGCGTACTCATCTCGGGTAACGCCAGTAACGATCCGAAGTTGGCCTTCAACGGTGACTACCAGACCCAGCGCCCGGGGTTGGTCCTCGTCAATGGCGTCGTTTACGCGCTCTTCAGTTCCCAGTGCGACTACATCCCCCCGAACGGCACCTACACCGGGTGGGTGATCGGCATCTCCCCCGCGATCCACGCGGTGACGACGCTGTGGGCCTCGCAGACCAGTGGTAACGATGGCGCCGGGATCTGGCAGTCCGGCGGTGCTCCGGTGGTCGACGCGCAGGGAGATCTCTACGTGATCACCGGCAATAGTCTGTCGTCGGGCTTGCTGCCGCCGGTGGGGAGTAATGGATTCAACAGCGTCGCCAACCACAGCGAGGCGGTCATCAAGTTGAGCACTACCTCGGGCACGGTGTCGCCGGTCGACTGGTTCGTGCCCGCCGACGCCGCTTCCCTCGACCAGTACGACCTTGACTTCAGCTCTGGTGGCCCAGTGCAGTTGCCCGCGAGTATGACGACGCCCCAACAGCCCAACGTCCTGCTCGCCGTCGGTAAGAACGCCATACTCTATTCGCTCGACATGTCCAACCTCGGTGGGTACCAACACGGTGCACTTAACGGCGACGCGGTCCCCTACGAGACGGCACTCACCGGCGGGGTGTGGGGTCGTCCGGCCGTGTGGCCCGGCGACGGTGGCTATATCTACCTACCCACCTCCGGGGGCGCCAATCAACAGACTTCGGGGACGTTCAACGCCTACCAACGAGTGGTGAGCGCCTCGGGCGCGGTGGGCTTTCAGTTTGCGGGCAGCGCCGCAAACTTCGGGTTCTCCTCGGGGTCGCCCGTGGTCACGTCCGACGGGTCGGCGTCAGGTTCCTCGTTGGTGTGGACGATTCGTTCCAGCGGTGAGAGTGGAGCGGGAGGAGAACTCGACGCTTTCGACCCTATCCCCCAAGCATCGACGACGCCGGGCGTGCCCGGGACACTCAACGAGGTCTGGCACTCCGCCACCCCCTTCCTCGCGGAGAAGTACACCTCGCCCGCGGTCGGCAACGGCGCGATCTACGTCGGCACCCAGGACGGCCACCTGCTCGGGTTCGGCTTCATCCCCCCGACGCCGCCGCTCAGCGCTGCCAACGTCGACTTCACGCCCCAGGTCATCTCTCAGTCGTCGACGGCCACCGCGACGTTCAGCGCGAGCGCGACGACCACCGTGGAGTCCCTCTCGTCCTCCGGCACGCAGTTCTCGCTGGGCACTCCCAGCGTCACCCTGCCCGTGACCCTGCAGGCGGGTCAGTCTCTCAGCGTGCCCGTCACCTTCACGCCGGACCACACGGGGGCCAACGAGGGGACTCTGGCGGCCAATACGATGACCAACGGGTCACCTGTCGTGACGACGCTGACCCTGAGCGGCACGGGCGTGACCGCTACCTCGGACGTCGTCGCGTCGCCCTCGTCGGTCAACTTCGGCGACGTGGCCATCGACTCCGGCGCGGTGACGCAGACGGTCGCCATGACCAACGACTCGGGCGGGGCGATCACCATTACCGGATTCACGCCGCCCCTGGGCGCGTCGCCCTTCAGTATCACGGGTGCTCCCGCCACCAATTCCACGCTGAACAGTGGCGGGACACTCACCTTCACCGCCACCTTCACGCCGCCGGGTTCGTCGGGCAACTTCACCCACGTCTTCGGCGCGGTCGCCACGCTCCAGACGAGTATCGGCGATTTCGGAGTGCCCCTCTCCGGAGGGGCGGCACCCCCGCAGTTGTTGGCGGTCAGTCCGACGAGCCTCAATTTCAATGACGTCGAAGTCGGCCACAGCGCCAGTCAGGGATTCGACGTGCAGAACATCGGAGGGTTGCCCCTGACGATCACGTCGTCGACGCCGCCGGGCAACGACTTCGCCGCCACCTCGAGTCTCCCGGTCACTACGGTGATACCCGCGTATTCGTCCGTCCACGAGACGGTGCAGTTCTCGCCGGGTGCGCGCGGCGCCTCCAGCAGCAGTTGGGTCATCGGCGGTAACGACGGCAATCCCGCCACCACCGTCACCCTGAGCGGCACGGGGGCAAACACGCCCGGCGCGCCGGTGATCGGGTCGGCGAGCGGCGCTGACGCGACGGCCACGGTGACGTGGAGCCCTCCCTTAGACGATGGGGGCGCCACGATCACCGGCTTCACCGCGACGGCGGCGGACTCGACGAACGCCGCCCAGGGGGGGCAGACCTGCACCGCCGGCGGGGCCGGAGCCACGCGTTGCACGATCAATGGTCTCACCAACGGCGACCTCTACACCTTCACGGTCACCGCGACCAATGCCGTCGGCGTCGGCGCCGCCTCGAACGCCTCGAACGCCGTCACTCCCACGTCACCGCCGTCACCGCCGCCGTCACCGCCGACCGCGACGGGGACGGGGACGGGGACGGGGACGCCGAGCGACCTCGTCGTGTCGCCCTCGAACCTTGCCTTCGGTAACGTCGCGGTCGGTCACAGTGCCACGCTCAGCTTCCGCATCGAGAACAACGGCACGTCCTCGCTCAAGATCCTCGCCCAGGCGCTTCCGAGGGGCAATCCCTTCTCCGCGGCGACGAGCCTGCTGGCCGGCACCGTGATCGCCGCGAACGCCTCGCTTGAGGAATCGATCCGGTTCTCGCCGTCGACCACCGGAGGGGCGAGCGACACGTGGGTGATCGTGGGCGATGACGGACAGGGGCCGCACACCGTGACACTGAGTGGTACGGGGGTGGTCGACCAGGCGGGCGCGCCGACCATCACCTCGACCGTCGCGGGCGACGCCCAGGCCACCGTGACGTGGGCGTCGGCGACCGGTGGGACCGTAGTGGGATACCAGGTGACGGCGACCGACGTGAGTGACGCGGCGCACGGGGGCCAGACCTGTCAGACGCCCAGCGCCAAGGTGACGCAGTGCGTGCTCCATGGCCTGACCAACGGTGACCGCTACATCTTCGAGGTGGCGGCGATCGGCACCGCGGGCTCCGGTCCTCCCTCGGCGCCGTCGAACGTCGTGACCCCACGATCCCCACCCGCAGCGACGCTGCGGATCGTCACCAGCCGCGGTCACGTCGGCTCCCCACTGTCACTCGTCGCGGTCGGTGACTCCTCGGGAGGGGCGACGCGATTCTTCGCGCTCAACGGGACCGCGACGGGGTGCAGCGTCAGGGGGAGCGCGCTGACCTCGCGGAGCGCGGGCACGTGCGTGGTCGCGGCCTACCGCAGCGCCCACGACGGCGTCCGTGCCGTCACGTCCGCGGCGCGCGTCATCGTGATGACGGGTGGCCGTCGCGCGGGTACCACGTGGTCGCAACGCGTCGTCTTCACGCCCGAGGCCACGACGCCGTCCTCGGTCGACGTGGTGCTCCTGAGCGCCTGGGCCCGACTGCTGCCGAAGGGGGCTTCGGTGAGGGTCGTCGGCTACGCCGCCCACGACCGGGCGCGGGCGACGTCGCGGGCGAGGTCGGTCGCGGTCGTGCTCTCGCGTGCGCACGTGGCGCACGTCTCCCTCGCGATCGTGACGACGTCGGCGCCCAATATCGTCGTCATCGACGTGAAGGTGTGACGTCTCGACGACGGCGTCTTTGGGGACTGGTCGGTTGACGTCTTGTAGCCTGCGTCTATGTCGTTCGAACTTGTGATCATCGGCGGTGGCCGGATGGGCAGCGCCCTCGTGACGGGGTTGCTCGACGCGCGCTGGTGTGAACCCGAGCGCGTCGCCATCGTCGAGAGCGCGGTGCGTCAGCGCGAACTCCTGCAGGAACGCTTCGCTGGCGTCACCGTGGTCGCGTCCTTGGAGCTCGAGCACCTGACGCCCTCGACGGGCGTCGTGCTGTGTGTCAAGCCCGACTACGCCGAGGGCGTCGCCCGCGTGGCCGCGGCCTGCGGGGCCACGCGGCTCTTGTCGGTGGTGGCGGGACTCTCGAGCGCCCGGATCGAGGCGGTGTTCAGTGCGCCCGTGGCGGTCGTACGCGCGATGCCCAATACGCCGGTGCTCGTCGGCAAGGGCGCGAGCGCCATCGCGGGCGGCTCCCAGGTGACCGCGGCCGATCTGGACTGGGCCGAGTCGATCCTGTCCGCGGTCGGCACCGTGGTGCGCGTGAGTGAGCGCCACCTCGACGCGGTGACCGGGCTCTCGGGCTCGGGTCCGGCGTACCTCTACCTGGTGGTCGAGGCCATGATCGAGGCGGGCGTGCACCAGGGGTTGTCGCGCGAAGTCTCGCGCCAGTTGGTCGTGGCGACCTTCGAGGGCTCGGCGGCGCTGTTGGCCCTGTCGGGCGAGTCGCCCGAAGAACTTCGCGCCCAGGTCACGAGTCCGGGCGGGACCACTGCGGCGGGCCTGCGCATGCTCGAAGGCCGCGCCGTGCGGGCGGCCTTCTTGGAGGCGGTGGCCGGCGCGACGGAACGATCGCGCCAGCTAGGACGTTAGTCCGCTACCAACCGGTCGTGGCAGTGGCTAGCGTTGGGCGATGGCGTCCCCCCGTCTGCGCAACCGAAGACTCTCCGAGCCCACGATCTCTCGGCTCCCGGTGTACCAACGCATCGTCGAGGGTTGGCAGGCGCGCGGCGAGACGAGCATCGACTCACGACAGATCAGCGAACTCGCCGGGGTGACCGCGACGACGGTTCGTCGGGACCTGGCCGGTCTGGGCTCCCTGGGCACTCGGGGATCGGGGTACGAGGTGAAGCTCCTGGTCGAGCGCATCGGTGAGACCCTGGGACATAACCGCTCCTACCAGGTGGTGGTCGTGGGGCTGGGCAATCTGGGCCGGGCCCTGGTCAACTCCTCGAACTTCCTGATTCGCGGCGCCAACCTCGCCGCCCTCTACGACGATGACCCCGCCCTCATCGGAACCGAGATCGCGGGACACGTCGTGCGTTCGATCGACGAGGAGATGGTCAAGGCGACCGTGGGCGTGATCTGCGTGCCCCCCGACGCCGCGCAGGCCGTCGCCGACAAACTCGTCGCCGCCGACGTGCACGCGCTCCTCAACTTCGCGCCCCAGGTGTTGAACGTCCCCCTGGGGACGGCCGTGCACTACGTGGACTTCTCGATCGAGCTGCAGATCCTGATGTATCACCTCAACAACGGGACGGGCCCCCTCGGTGGCGGCCTCCTGCACTCCCTGGGGATCGCCGCCAGCCATCAACTGCGCACGACGTAGAATCACCTAGATGAGGCGCGCGCCATGGCATTGATCGCGGTCGGGCTCGACCACGAGCACGCCAGCCTCGAGCTGCTCGAGCGAGCCACGGTGCTCGAACACGAATGGGTGAAGGTCCTGCGCACCCTGGTGAGTCACCGCAACATCCACGAGGCGGTCTTCGTGTCGACGTGTCTTCGCACCGAGGTGGTGGCGGTCATCGACCGTTTCCACGGGGCGATCGAGGAGATCACCACGACCCTCGCCGAATTCACCGGTCTGGCGCCCGACGAGTTCCAAGAGCACCTGAGCGTGCACTTCGACCGGGGCGTGGCGAACCATCTCTTCTCGGTGTCGGCGGGGCTGCGTTCCGTGGTGCCCGGCGAGTTCGAGGTGCTGGGCCAGTTGCGTCGCGCCGTGGAACTGGCGAGCGACGAGCACGTCGCCGGTCCCACGCTCAGCGAACTGTTCCAGAGGGCGCTGGCGTCCGGGCGCCGGGTGCGCAACGAGACGTCGATCGCGCGCGGCACGACCAGCTTCGCCCACGCCGCCGTGGAGGCGACCCTCGAATCGTTGCGAGGCGACGCCGCCGGCGCCACCGTCCTCGTCGTGGGGGCGGGTCAGCTGGCGAGCGGGGTGGTGCGCAGTCTCCTGTCGTCGTCGCCACCGGTCGAACGCGTGGTGGTCTGCAACCGCACGACCTCTCGCGCCGAGGAGCTCGCGCGCGTCCTCGACGACGAGCGCGTCGTCGTGGCGCCGCTCGATCGCCTGGGCGAGGAGCTCGCCGTGTCACGCGCGGTGGTGGTGGCGGCGGAGGTACCCGAACCCCTCATCACCACGGCGACGCTGGCGGGGCGTACGCGGCCCTTGTTGGCGATGGACCTGGCGGTGCCGCGCGGCGTGGCTCGTGAGGTCGACGCGATGCCCGGCGTGCAACGCTTCGACATCGGCGCCCTGCACGATCGCGTCAATCAGGCCCTCGACGATCGTCGCGACGCGGTGGCCGCGGCGCAGCTCCTCGTCGCTGAGGACGTCGAGCGCTACGTGGAGGACCAGCGGGCGCGGGGCGCCGCCGGCATCGTCTCGGACCTGCGCGCGCACTTCGACGCGGTGGTGGCGAGCGAGCTGCAGCGACGCTCCTCCGACATCGAGGCGCTGAGTGAATCCGAGGCGGAACTCCTGCGCTCGGTGGTGCGCTCGGTGGTCGCCAAGATCGCGCACCGCCCGACGGCCGCGCTGAAGGAATCGGCGGGCACCGATCAGGGCGCGCGCCTCAGTGAGGCCGTGCGCACCCTCTTCGACCTCTGATGACGTTGCGCCTGGCCACGCGGCGTTCCCCACTGGCGATGCTCCAGGCACGCTACGTGCAGGAACGACTACTGCGTCTCGACGTCGCCTCGGAACTCGTGGCGCTGCAGACCACCGGTGACGTGACGAGCGAGGTGCCCCTGTCGCGCCTTGGCGGCCAGGGGGTGTTCGCGGTGGAGGTGCAGCGCGCGGTGCTGCACGGCGAGGCCGACGTGGCCGTGCACTCGGCCAAGGACCTGCCCAGCACGACCCCCCCGGGACTTCGCCTGTCGTGCGTTCCCGAGCGTCGCGATCCCGTTGACGTCCTCGTCGGGCGTTCACTCGACGGCCTGGGCCCGGGAGCCACGGTGGCGACGGGCTCACCGCGCCGACGGGCCCTCCTGCTCGAGCGGCGACCGGACCTGCACGTCGTCGAGTTGCGCGGCAACATGGCGACGCGACTGGCCACGGCCGGCCGTGGGGGCGTGGACGCCGTGGTGGCCGCCGCGGCGGCGCTCGAACGACTGGGGGAGGGCGCGCGCGTGGCGCAGCGCCTCGATCCGGCGTGGTTCGTACCCCAGGTCGGCCAGGGTTCGCTCGCCCTCGAGACCCGCGACGACGACGAAGAGACCATGCGCGCGCTGGCGCCCCTCAACAGCCTCGACGATTACGAGGCACTGGCCGGCGAGCGCGCGTTCCTCGCCGAACTCGGAGCCGGATGCGCGGTGCCCGCCGGCGCCTACGCCACGTGGGAATCGGGCCACTTGAACCTCTCGGGGCTGATGATCGCCTACGACGGCAGCCGCAGCGTCCGTCACCGCGTCTCCGGCCGTGACCCCCGCTCGCTCGGCCGTGACCTCGCGCGCTACCTGCGTGACGACCTCGACGGCGCCTCCTTGCCCGGCTGGCGACCCTGACGTGCTCGTGGCCCTCACCCGCGAGAGGGGTCAGAACGAGGAGCTGCGCGACTGGGTGGGCGCGCGCGCGGAGGTCGTGGAGATTCCGCTCACCTCGACGGCGTTCCGGGACGCGGGTGAGGTCGAGGCCGAGATCCGCGCGTCGCGCGACGTCGGCGCGTTTCGCACCTTGGTCGCGACCAGTGCGCGCGTCGAGAGGTATCTTCCTCTGGCGGCGCGGGCCCTCGGCCCGGACCCCGTGGTCGCGAGCGTGGGTCCCGCGACCACGCGGGTCCTCGAACGCGCGGGACTTCGCGTGACCCACGAGTCCTTAGGCGGGGCGCTCGACCTCATCGCGTCGGTGAACGAGGGGCCCGTGCTGATCCTGGCCGCCACCGGGGGGCGTGAGGAACTGACGGCCGCGTTGCGCGCGCGCGGCGTCGCATGCGCGGTGGTCGAGTGCTACGCGACCCGGGGCGTGGCGCTCGGTGAGGCGGAGCGCGCGGCCCTCGGCCGCGCCGACGTCGTGTTCATCGGCGCGCCCTCGGCCTGGCGGGTGGCGCGTGAGGCCGTTCGCTCCGACGCGTGGGTCCTCGTGCCCGGGGCGACCACGCTCGCGGCCGTGCGCGCCGGGCACGAGCGCTGCGTGGTGGGATGGGGCCCGGCGTTCGCCGGGGCGTGGGAGCGCATCACCGCCGCGCCCGAGGACTGAGGCCCGCATCACCGCGGCGGAGTGGTTGCATTCGCCTCTCGCGAGGCTTACCATTCCCACTATCGCTGGTCATCGCGGACGAGGGGGTGCTGATGGCTGAGGTGCTCGACACCACGCGTGACGAGGGACCGCCCGGCGCGAGCGCGCGAGCGCCGATCCAGATCGTCCCGCTCAAGGGCCTGCCCTTCGCCGCGCTCGCGCTGGCGTTCGTGGTGGTGGCCATCGCGACGAACTGGGAATGGATGCTCATGTTCGCCCACGTGGCGGGCGGGGCGTTGTGGACCGCCATCGACCTCTTCGTCGGGCTGGTGTTGGGCCCGATCATCGGACGACTCTCGATCCCCGCGCGCGCGGAGTTCGCCTCGAAGTTCATGCCGGCCATGGTCATCATCATGCCGACCATCGTCACGATGAACCTCGGTTCGGGATTCCAGTTGGCGCGTCAGTTGGGCAACCTGAGCACGTCGAGTCCCAATCACGCGTGGCTGATCGTGTCGATGTGCGTGGTGGGGGTCATGGCCGCGATCGCCCTCGGGGTCCTCGAGCCGGCCAACGTCGCGGTGCTCTTCGAGATGAACAAGCCGGTGCCCAACGGTGAGCGGATCGGGCGGCTGATGAAGCGGTTCATCTACACCGCCGGGGTCACGGGCGTCATGCAGGTCGCGACGCTGGTGATCATGACGCGGGTGGCGACGCAGTGAGTGCGACCTCCCCCGCGACGCAGGAGCGCCACTGGCCGCCCGTCGCCTGGCTCTCGACCGGGGCCCTCGTCACGGTGATCGTCGGCGGGATCGTGATGGCGTCCTACGCACCGCGGCGACCGCCGCTCGGCCTCGCCGCGGCGCTGCTGGCGCTGGCGCTGATCCTTCTGGGTGTGGTCGGGGTGGTCCTGGCGCGCCTGGAGCGCTTCTCGTGGGTGACCTTCGCCAAGGTGTTCAAGTGGGCCCTGCTGGCGTACGTGATCGAGGCCGGCGTGATCGAGTTCGCCTTCGTCCGCGACCACACCAGCGGAACGGCCCTCGCGATCGTGACCGGGATGCTCGTGGTGTTCGCGGTGAGCGTGCCCACCACCATCGCCTTCACGGTCGCCCGCTACGCCGACGAACCGACGCGCGCCACCGCGTAGCGGCCGCGCGTGGTGAAATCTTCTCACCCTTGAGGGGTCGTGTCGCGTGGGTTTCGTGACTAACTTCAAGGTTCTGGCCGACGATGGGGGAGGGCGAGATGGCGGCTCTGGAGGTTTCGCGACGGGCGTCGAACGTCACCGATGGATTGCTCGCTGAGCGTGAGGTGTGGGGCGCCGTCATCGGCGGTCGAGTGGTCGTCGAGGGACCCGACACCTACGAGGTGCGTGAGGCGGCCACCGGTCAGGTGCTGGGCCGGGTCGCCAACGCGAGCGTGGCGACGGTCGACCTCGCGGTCGCCGACGCGCGTCGCGCCTACGAGGAGGTGTGGCGCGACATGTCGCCGCGCGAGCGCGGGGCCCTGATGCGTCAGGTGGCCGTCACGATCCGGGCGCACGCCGAGGAGTTGGCCGAGTTGTGCGCGCGCGAGGTCGGTAAGCCCAAGCGCGACGCGCTACGCGTCGACGTCGTCTCGAGTCACACGAACTTCGACTACTACGCGGGGATCGCCGACACCGTCCACGGTGAACTGATCCACCAGGGACCCGTGGAGGCGCGCGTGGCCTACGAGCCCTACGGAGTGGTGGCCGCGATCCTACCCTTCAACTGGCCGGTGCAACACCTGGCCAAGAAGTGCGCGCCGGCGCTGGCCGTGGGCAACACCGTGGTGGTCAAGCCCGGTGAGCAGGCGCCGCTCGCGATCCTGCGTCTCATCGAGCTGGCGAACGAGGTGCTGCCACCGGGTGTCCTCAACGCGGTGAACGGGATGGCCGCGGGACCGGCGTTGATCGCCAATCCGCGCATCGAGCGCGTGACCTTCACGGGATCGACCGCGACGGGTCGGCGGGTCATGGTGGCCGCGGCCGAGCACCTGACCTACGTCACGCTCGAACTCGGGGGCAAGAACGCGCTGATGGTGCTCGACGACGCCGACGTCGACGCCGCGGTGCGCGTCGCGATCGAGGGGATGTTCTACAACAACGGCATGGCCTGCACCTCCACCTCGCGGATCCTGGTGCACGAGTCGCTCTACGACGAGTTCGCGCGGCGCTTCGTCGCCGCCGCGTCGCAGTTGCGCGTCGGCGAACCGCTGGACCCCCTCACCGACATCGGCCCCATGGTCGACCAGCGCCAGCGGGAGCGCGTCGAGGGCTACGTCGCCACCACCCTCGCGGAGGGCGCGCCCCTGCTCTACGAGGGTCCGGTGCCCGAGGACCCGCGGTGGCGCGACGGCTACTGGGTGCGTCCGAGGATCTTCGGCGACATCACCCCGGCCCACACCATCGCCCGCGAGGAGGTCTTCGGTCCGGTCGCCGCCCTGATGCGCTTCGGCGACGACGACGAGGCGGTGGCCATCGCCAACGACACGGACTACGGGTTGACCGCGGCGATCTGCACCGCCGACGAGACGCGCGCCGCGCGCCTGGCGGCGCGACTGGAGGTCGGGATGGTGTTCGTCAACCAGTACACACGCCGCACCTTCATCGGCTCGCCCTTCGGCGGGGTCAAGGGCTCGGGCTACGGTCGCGAGTATTGCGCCGAGACCATGCACGAGTTCGTTCGAGCGAAGAACGTGCGCTTCGTGTCGGGTCACGGGGAGGTGCCCACGTGGCCACCGCGGAGTCAGTCGTGACCACCTCGCTGACGGTCGGCACCTTCACCCCGTCGTTCCTCATCGAGCTGGCCCGTCGTGACGGCCGCTTCGCCGCGGCCGGGCTCGACGTCACCGAGGCCGCGGTGTCCTCCTCGCCCCAGCAATTCCGCTCGCTGGCCGCGGGCGAGTACGACGTGATCTTCACCAATCCCGACAACGTCGTCGCCTACCAGTTCCTGAGTGACAACCCGCTGGGCCAGACGATGCCCCTTCGGGTGATGGCGGGTATCGACCGTGGTTTGGGGCTGGGCCTCTTTCGCGGTCCCGAGGTCGCAGAACCAGTGCACGCCGGTCGCCTCGGGGTCGACGTCGCGGGTTCGGGTTTCGCCTTCGTGGCCTACGAGATCCTCGCGCGCCACGGTGTGGCGCTCAGCGACATCTCGATCGAGACCCTGGGCGCGACGCCCAAGCGGGTCGACGCCCTGGTGCGCGGGGAGTGCGACTACACGATCTTGAACGCCGGTAACGACCTGCGCGCCGTGGCCCAGGGCTGTGTCGCGGTCGCCGCGGTGACCGAGGTCGGTCCCTACCTCGGGACCGTCCTCGCGGCGCTGGACACGACGCAACCGCGGGTGCTCGAGGCCCAGGACCGTCTGCGCGACGTCCTGCGCGACACCATCGAGGAGGTGCGCACCCGCCGACGCGACGACGAGGTGGTGTCGATCGTGGCTCCCCTCCTGCATCTCAGTGACGCCGACGCCCGCCGACACCTCGACTGCATCCACGATCCGTCGACCGGGATCGTGGCCGGGGCCCTGGTCGACCGGGCGTCGATGGAGACCATCGTCGCGCTCAGACGCCGACACCGCCCGAGCGACCAGCTCGACGCCGTCGGCGACGGGTGGACGTCACTGGTGGACCCCGAGGTCCTCGTGGGCTAGGACGTGGCGCGCCGCCACGGCGGCGGTGCCGGGGCCGCGCGTCGCGCCTCGTCGGGCGCGTCGTAGGCTGGGGTCGTGTTCCCCATCGAACGTCCCCGCCGCCTCCGTCGAACCGGTGCGCTACGGCGCCTCGTCGCCGAGACCAGCCTGACGCCCGCCGATCTGGTGGCGCCGCTCTTCGTGGCCGAGGGTCGCGACGCGCCACGCCCCATCGCCGCGTTGCCGGGACACGACCAGCACACGCTCGAGAGCCTGGTGGTCGAGGTGCGCGCTCTGCACGCGGCGGGCGTGGGCGGGGTGATCCTCTTCGGGCTGCCCGCGACGAAGGACGACCTGGGATCGGGTGCCTTCGACGACGACGGCGTCGTCCAGGTGGCCCTGCGGCGCTTGCGCGACGAGTTCGGCGACGAGCTGGTGGTCATGGCCGACCTCTGTCTGGACGAGTACACCAGTCACGGGCACTGCGGCGTGCTGCGCGCCGATGGCGCGGTCGACAACGACGCGACGCTGGACCTGTACGCGCGCGCGGCCCTGGCCCAGGCCCGCGCCGGCGCGGCCGTCGTCGCGCCGTCGGGCATGATGGACGGGCAGGTGGGCGCGATCCGCACGGCGCTCGACGCCGAGGGCTACAGCGACACCGTGATCATGGCCTACGCCGTGAAGTACGCCTCGGCGCTCTATGGTCCCTTCCGCGAGGCGGTGGGGGTGGAGATCGCCGACGGCGGTGACCGACGCAGCTACCAGCAGGACTTCCGAAATCGTCGGGAGGCGTGGCGCGAGGCGCGACTCGACGTCGACGAGGGCGCGGACATCGTGATGGTCAAGCCGGCGATGACGTACCTCGACATCCTGGGCGACCTGCGCCGCGAGGTCGACGTGCCCCTGTGCGCGTATCACGTCAGCGGCGAGTACTCGATGGTCAAGGCCGCCGCGGCCAACGGCTGGATCGACGGCGATGCGGTCGCCGTCGAGCAACTCACCGCCATCCGACGCGCGGGCGCCGACTTCATCCTCACCTACTTCGCTCGCGAGGTCGCCGAGGCCCTGAATCCATGAGCACCAACCAGGAGTGGTTCGAACGCGCTTTGCGCGTGATCCCCGGTGGCGTCGACTCACCGGTGCGTTCCTTTCGCTCCGTGGGGGGGACCCCCTACACGGTGGTGAGCGGGGAGGGCGCCTACGTCACCGACGTGGAGGGTCGCCGCTACATCGACTACGTCCAGTCCTACGGCGCGTCGCTCTTGGGCCACGCCCACCCGGCGGTGGTGGCGCGACTGCGTGACGCGGCCGCGTCGGGCACCACCTTCGGGGCTCCGACGCCCGGCGAGGTGCTCCTGGCCGAGATGATGACCGATCGCGTGGCGGGCCTCGAGCAGGTGCGCCTGGTGTCGTCGGGCACCGAGGCGGTGATGAGCGCGGTGCGCCTGGCGCGCGGCGCCACGGGTCGCGACAAGGTGCTCAAGTTCGACGGCTGCTACCACGGCCACAGCGACGCGTTACTCGTGGCGGGCGGCAGCGGGGTGGCGCAGTTGGGACTACCGGGTTCGGCGGGCGTGACCGAGGGCGCCGTGGCCGACACGCTGGTCGCGCCCTACAACGTCGTGCCGCGTCTCGACGAGAGCGTGGCCGCGGTCCTCGTCGAGCCGGTGGCCGCCAACATGAACCTGGTCGCGCCCCGCGAGGGATTCCTGGCGCGACTGCGCGAGGAATGCGACCGGGTGGGAGCGCTACTCATCTTCGACGAGGTGATCACGGGATTCCGGCTCGACTACGCGGGGGCCGAGGCGTACTTCGGCGTGCGAGCGGACCTCTACTGCTTCGGTAAGGTCATCGGTGGAGGGCTCCCCGTGGGCGCCTTCGGCGGTTCGCGCGACGTCCTGAGCGCCCTGGCGCCGGCCGGGCCCGTCTACCAGGCGGGGACGCTCTCGGGCAATCCCCTCGCCACCGCGGCCGGCGCGGAGGTCCTGAGTCGGGTGACGCAGCGTGACTACGCCGAACTCAGTGAACGCGTGGGCCGGTTCGCCGCGGCGATGGCCGAGGCCGTGGGTTCGGCGGGACTGGTCGCGCGCACCCCGGTCGAGGGACCGCTGATGGGCCTCTACCTCTCGCGCGAGGGGTTCGAGGAGCCCCGGGATTTCGAGGAGGCGCGCCGACTCTGCGACAACGGGCTTTACCGGGCGTTCTTCCACGCGATGCTCGACCAGGGGGTGGCGCTGGCACCCGGCGCCTACGAGATCCTCTTCGTCTCATTCGCCCATAGCGACGAGGACCTGTCGCGCACGGTCGAGGCCGCCGGCGTCGCCGCGGGTCGGGTGGCGCGCACCGCCACCTCGTGAGTGTGCTGCGCAGCGCGGGTTGGTCGGTGCGGCCGAGCTTCTCGCCGCACGGGCCCACGTCGCCGGTGACCCTGCTCTTCGACGACGCCGGACTCACGCAGCTGGCCGGCGACCCGGCGGTGGCCTGGCAGACCCCGTGGAGCGAGGTCAGGCAGCTTCGACTCATGCGTCGGCGCCGCGGCGCCGTCCTCGTCGCCGTCATCGCGGGCGTCGCCTACCAGTGGCGCAGCGACGAGGCCTTGTCGCGCCCGCACTACGAGGAGTTGCGATCGGTCCTGGCCGCCCACGCAGGACGCGAGGTGCCGCGTTCGCGTCGAAACGGTGCCATCGCCGTGGCGGCACTGGTGATCCTCGCGTCCTTCGCTGGCAACTTCGGGGGGCTCTTCGTGAGGTCCGCCCGGTCGTCGGCGCTCACGGCCCTGACCGGGGTCAATCTGAGCGCGCGCGACGTGGCGGGCACGTGGAGCGTGTCGTCATCGGCGTCCACGTCGGAGCTCGGGACGATCATGCCCGCTCCCGGTCAAGTGCTCACGTTCGGCTCGTCGACGACGTTGCCCGCCCAGGACACCGCGTTCAATCTCGCCGCCAATCACTTCCAACGCTGCCTCGGGGTCGCGAGCGTGAACGACCGCATCTACGGCCTGGCCGGCCACGAGCCGTCATTGCAGGTGAGCTCGCCGGTGTTCTCCTCGTCGAGCTTCGGCGGCATCCAGGTGGAGTCGACGGCGCAGTACTACGACTCCCTCGACAACGTCGCGCGCGACGTGGCCGAGATGTCGCGGCCGTCCTTCGGTCGGTGCTTCGCCGAGTCGAACGCCGACATGATGGTCGGTCGCAGCTCGGCCGTGACGCCCGACCTCACCAACGGCGTCAACTACCACGCGCGCACCTTCGCCAAGGGGTGGGCGAGTGGCGGCGCGGTCTCGTTGACCCTGCCGGTGATCGGGGTGGCTCGCGCCAACCTGGTCGTCATCGTGGAGGCCGCGGGTCACTACGAGGTGACCCTGGCGGCCCTGGTGGTGAACCTGAGGAGCGCGCGCCCCACCATCGACGCCCTGGCGAACGCCGTGCTCGCGCGCGTCACCTCCGACACCACGGTGTCGGCCTAGCGACGTCAGCGCGTCGCGGCCGACCGACGTCCGAGCATCACGAAGGCGCCGACGCTGATCACGACGTAGGTCAGCCAGACCAGGCTCTGCAGGACCGTGGGTTGGTCGGCGTAGCCCAGCAGTGAGTGGAAGATGTCGCCGATGTTGGACGACTCGCTCATGAACCCGCTGGTGTTCCACAGCACGTGCGAGCCCGTGGTGATCCAGCCCAGTTGCTGGAGGTTCTGGATGGCGTCCGCCAAGAGGCCGGCCGCGAAGAACATCAGCGCGATGCCGAGCGTGCGGAAGAAGACCTTGAGGTTCACCTTGGTGCCGAGTCGGTACATGGCGGCCGCGAGCGCCAGGGCCACCACGAGGCCCAGCACGCCGCCCCAGAGCACGAGGCCGCCGTGCACCGGCGCGGCCGCCTGATGGGAGTTGGCGAAGAGGATCGCGAGCGTGAAGACCATGGTCTCGAGGCCCTCGCGCCCCACCGCTTGGAACGCCAGGAGGCCGAGCCCCCAGCGGTTGCCCGTGGTGAGGGCGAGTTCGCTGCGCGCCTGCAGCTCCTTGGCGAGGGTCCGCGCGTGCTTGTGCATCCAGAAGGTCATGGCGGTCAGGAAACCCGCCGCGACCAGATACGTCGACGTCTCGAAGTAGGTCTGGACCCGCGACCCCGAATACTGCGAGATGGCGAAGTAGGCGCCGACGCCCCCGATCACGGTGAGTCCCAATGCAGCGGCCACCCCGAGGAACACGTCGCGGAAGTGGCGCGTCTGGCCCAGTCGCTTGAGATACGCGAGCAAGATGGCCACGATCATCGACGCCTCGATCCCCTCGCGCAGGAAGATCACGAACGTGGGAATCACGTCACGTCCCCGTCACGGGGTTCACCCGCCAGTAGTGCTGTCACGACCCCATCCTACGGGTGGTCCCGCGAAGGAGGTCGCGCGGGTCGGAGTCAGTCGCTCGACGAGGAGTCGCCCAACAGCACGCGAAACGCCTGCTCGGGCACGGCGTTGGCGAGTCGCACCATCGCGCGATAGCCCACTTCCGCCGGTCCGCGGTGGTCGTTGCTCATCAGGTTGGCCATGATGGCGAGCAACTCGTTCATCAGCGGCTTGATGCGTAGTCCGGCACCTACGCACACCGAGAGGATCTTGGGCTCGGAGATGAGCCGCACGAACGCGCGCGCCACCTTGTAGTAGTCGCCGTAGGCGGCGTCCATCCGCTCGTCGTAGAGCGAGAGGGCCGCCGCGTCGTCGCTGGCGAGCGCCTCGCCGAGGGCACCCGCGGCCAGCCGGCCCGACTCGTAGCCGTAGGCGATGCCCTCGCCGTTGAACGGATTGACGGTCCCCGCCGCATCACCGATGGTCAGGGTCCGCGGTCCGACCCGGGGTCCCACCGCCAGTCCCATGGGTAGTCGACCGCCGGTCGCCGGACCCAAGCAGGTCTGCTCGTTGAGACCCCAGTCCTGCGCGGTCTGGGTGACGAAGTACTCCTGGAGCTTGGTCGTGTTGACGCCCTTCCACGCACCGCCCGTGGAGAGCAACCCCACGCCGACGTTGACGCGCCCGTCGCCCAGCGGGAAGATCCATCCGTAGCCCGGGACCGCCTCACCGCGCGGGTCGCGGATGTCGAGGTGCGAGTCGATCCAGGGTTCGTCGTGGCGCTCGCTCGTGTAGTAGCCGCGCAGAGCCATTCCCATCGGCCACTCGCGTCGGCGCGTCGTCCCGAGCGCGCGCCCGATGCGAGAGTTCTGGCCGTCGCCCACCACCAGGAAGCGGCCACGGATCTCGGCGGTCGCGCCACTGGCCTTGTCCTTGACGACCACGCCCGAGGCGCTCCCGAGGGAGCCCGCCTGCGCGGGGGTCGGCTCGACCAGGTCCAGCGCCTCCACGCCGGTCAGCAGGGTCGCTCCGTGGCTCTGGGCGTGCTCGGCGACCAGGCCGTCGAGGTTGAAGCGAGTGATCGTGTAGCCGTAGTTGGGGAAGAGGGGATGCTCGGGCCACTTCATCTCCAGCGAGGCACCGAAGCCGAAGGCGCGCAGCCCCTGGTAGCGGTGACCGTGGCGCGCGACCACGTCTTCGAGCCCCATCGCGGCGAGCTGGTGCACCGAGCGTGGCGTGAGCCCGTCGCCGCAGGTCTTCTCGCGCGGGAAGGTCTTCTTCTCGATCAGGCAGACGGACCAACCCGCCCGGGCCAGCCAGTAGGCGCAGGCCGATCCGCTAGGCCCCGCGCCGACGATCACCACGTCGAATTGCTCGGAGCGGGCGGCGACGTCGTGGAGAGTTGGCACGCAGACAGATTAGGCCGTGGTGAAACCTCGTCGACTCGTGAGGTCGTGCCAGGAGTGATAGAACTGAATTCGTGAACCAGTATTTACCGATACTGGGACTCCTGATTCTCGGAGCGGTGTTCGCGTCGGGATCGTTCGTCGCGTCGGCCCTGCTGGCGCCGCGTAAGCGACCCACCGACGCCAAGGTCGCTCCCTACGAATGCGGGATCGTCCCTGAAGTGGAGCCGCCGCAGCGTTTCCCGGTTCGCTTCTACCTGGTGGCCATGATCTTCGTCATCTTCGACATCGAGGTCGTCTTCATGTACCCCTTCGCGGTGGTCTTTCGCCAGTTGGGCGGGTTCGGGCTCATCGAGGTCCTGGTGTTCTCGCTGACCGTCTTCGGCGCACTGTTGTTCCTGGTGCGCGAGGGTGCACTGTCCTGGGGACCGCGCCAGCACCTCACCGTGGGCGTGCCCCAGCGCACCAGTTCCTCGACCATCGCGCGCATCAGCGCCGAACCGGAGCAGGCGGCGTAGTGGCACTCGAGGACCTGCAGCACAACTTCTTGACCGCGCCCCTGGAGGACTTGGTTCGTTGGGCGCGTCGCGCGTCGGTGTGGCCGGCTTCCTTCGGCCTGGCCTGCTGCGCGATCGAGATGATGGCGGCGGGCGCCGCCGACTTCGACCTCGCGCGCTTCGGTATGGAGGTCTTTCGCAACTCGCCGCGCCAGGCCGACTTGATGATCGTGGCGGGTCGGGTCAGCCAGAAGATGGCGCCGGTGCTGCGCCAGGTCTACGACCAGATGATGGAGCCCAAGTGGGTCATCTCGATGGGGGTGTGCGCCTCCACGGGTGGTCTCTTCAACAACTACGCCATCGTCCAGGGCGTCGATCAGATCGTGCCGGTCGACGTCTACGCCCCGGGTTGCCCCCCGAGCCCGGAGACCTTGATGCACGCCATCCTCACGTTGCACGAGCAGATCCGCACGGGCGAGATCTTGAAGCGTCGCGCCGACGCGAACCCCACCCACCTCGACGTCGACGCGGGGGTGTGGACGCCCGAGGTGCCGGTGACCGTAAGGATGGGCACGCCGAAGTGATCCCCCTTCCCCCCTTGGCCCCCCCCGGCGTCCTCACCGATGAGGCCCTCGCGTGCGATCTCGCCTGCTTCCCCACGCCCGAGCAGTACCTCGAGTTGGTCGCCGCCTTCAAGGCGGACGGCTTCGAGATGTGCGTGGACGTGTGCGGAGTGGACTACCTCGAGCACTTCGAGCGCGCGCTGCCGGCGGGCGTGACCCCGACGCGCTTCGAGGTGGTGGCCAACCTGCTCTCGCTCTCGAAGAAGCAGCGGGTGCGCATTCGCGTGCAGGCGGGTAGCGACTCGCCGCGCGTGCCGAGCCTCTTCTCTCTCTACCCGGGCACCGAGGCGCCCGAGCGCGAGACCTTCGACCTGTTCGGCATCCTCTTCGACGGGCACCCGGACCTCACGCGTATCTTGATGCCCGAGGATTGGGAGGGCCACCCGCTGCGCAAGGACTACAGCGTCGGACACATCCCCATCCAGTTCAAGGAAGCACCGGGTCCGCGATGAGTGACACCAATCGCGTGGCCGAGCGCCCCGACCGCCTGACCGGCGAGACGTCGGAGGGGGCTCAGGAGCTCGTCGAGCGCGTCGCGACGTCGACCGACGAGCTCGGTCGCGAGGTCGGGGCGGTCCTGCGACTCGACGGCGTGACGCTCGATCCGCGCGAGATCGACTACGAACGCCACGACGACGAGACCATGATCATCAACATGGGTCCGGCGCACCCGTCCACGCACGGCGTGTTGCGACTCATGCTCGAGCTCGACGGGGAGTTCGTGTTGCGTACGAAGGTCGTGATCGGCTACCTGCACACGGGCATGGAGAAGACCGGCGAGACGCTCAGCTACGTGCAGGGCGCGACCAACGTCACGCGCATGGACTACCTCTCGCCGGTGATCAACGAGTTGTCGTACTCACTCACTGTCGAGAAGCTGCTCGGTGTCGAGGTGCCGGCGCGCGCCACGTGGATCCGCATGCTCATGAGCGAGCTCAACCGTGTCTCGTCGCACTTGGTCTGGATGGCCACCAACGGCATGGACCTCGGCTCGACGTCGATGATGATCTACGGACTTCGCGAGCGCGAGTTGATCCTGGCGTTCTTCGAGAAGACCGCGGGATTGCGCCTCAACCTCAACTACGTGCGCCCCGGCGGCGTGGCGGCCGACCTGCCCGACGGGTGGGAGGACGACATCGAGGTCATCTGCAACACCATCGAGGAGCGCACCTACGAGTACGACCAGCTCCTCACGGGCCAGCCGATCTTCCGTAACCGGCTGATCGGCGTGGGGGCGATCACCGCCGAGGAGGCCCTGGCGCTCTGTCTGACCGGACCACTACTGCGCTCGACGGGGGTGCCGTGGGACCTACGTCGGTCGATGCCGTACCTGGCCTACGACCAGGTCGACTTCGACGTCATCGTGGGCACCTACGGGGACAACTTCGACCGTTACGCGATCCGCCTCAACGAGATCCGCGAGTCCATCCGCATCATCCGCCAGTGCGTGGAGAAGATGCCGTCGGGCGACTACCGCAGTCAAGACCCCAAGGTCACGCCGCCCCCGCGTGCGCGCATCGGCGAGTCGATGGAGGCGCTGATCCACCACTTCAAGCTCTTCACCGAGGGCTTCCACGTCCCGGCCGGCGAGGTGTACTCGGCCGTCGAATCGCCGCGCGGCGAGATCGGCTGCTACATGGTCTCCGACGGCGGACCCAAGCCCTACCGCATCCACGTGCGCGCGCCGAGTTTCACCAATCTCCAGGCCATGCCCCTGTTGATGCGGGGGGCGTCGGTGTCCGACGCCATCACCATGATCTCGACGGTCGACCCCGTCCTGGGAGAGGTCGACCGATGAGCCATTTCCGAGCGGACATCCGTCAACGGGCCGAGGAGTTGGTGGCCCTGTACCCGCGCAAGCGCTCGGCCATGTTGCCGCTGTTGCACCTCGCCCAGGAGCAGGACGGCTACTTGAGCGACGAGGGGATCGCCGAGGTGGCCGCCCTCACGGACACGACGCCGGCGGACGTGCGCGGTACCGCGTCGTTCTACGACATGTTCCATCTCGAGCCGGTGGGCAAGTACGTGGTGGGCGTGTGCACCAACATCGCCTGTCTCCTCGCGGGCGGCGAGGAGTTGCTCGAGCACGCCACGACGACCCTGGGCTGCGCCGTGGGCGCGACGTCCTCGGACGGGATGTTCACGCTCGAGGAGACCGAGTGCCTCGCGGACTGCAACCAGGCGCCCTGCGTGCAGGTGAACCATCGTTACGTGCGCACCACGACCCCCGCGGCCTTCGACGCGATGGTCACCGACCTGCGCGAAGGTCGACTCGACCACGACGTACCCACCCACGGCACACTGATCCGCGTCAAGCGCCAGGGTGGACTGCGCGTGGCCAAGGACGACCTCGCGGCCGAACGCGCGGCCGCCCTCGCCGCCCGCACCGAGCGCGCCGAGGCCGCCGAGGCCGCCGCCCGCGCCGCGCAGGAGGCCAAGTAATGGCGAGCCTCGACGCCCCGCGCATCGTCTCGTCACGTCGCGACCTCGCGGACTCCTACACGCTGGCGCGCTACCTCGAGACGGGCGGCTACAGTGCGCTGCGCAAGGCACTCTCGATGTTCCCCGAGGACGTGGCCGCCCAGGTGGACAAGGCGTCGCTCCTGGGTCGCGGCGGCGCGGGATTCCCGGCCGGGCGCAAGTGGTCGATGTTGCGACGTTCGCCGATCTCGTACCTGGTGGTCAACGGCGACGAGTCCGAGCCCGCGACGTTCAAGGACCACTACCTGGTCGAACGCGACCCGCACCAACTGGTGGAGGGCGTGATCATCGCCGCCTACGCGCTGCAGGTCACCCAGGCGTTCATCTATCTGCGCGGTGAGTTCGCCCTCGGGCTCGAACGCGTGCAGCAGGCGCTCAACGACGCCTACTCCCACGGCGCGCTGGGAAACAAGATCTTCGGCTCGGACTTCTCCCTCGACGTCGTGGTGCACCCCGGAGCGGGCGCGTACATCTGCGGTGAGGAGACCTCGCTCCTCGAGGCGCTCGAGGGCAAGCGGGGATTCCCGCGCATCAAGCCGCCCTTCTTCCCGGCGGTCACGGGCCTCTACGGCGAGCCGACGGTGGTGAACAACGTCGAGACGATGTCGAACCTCCCGTGGATCATCAACAACGGTGGCGAGGCGTTCGCGGCCCTGGGGGCGGGCCGTTCCACCGGCACGCGACTCTTCGCGCTCGCGGGCAACGTGAGGAACCCCGGCGTCTACGAGCTCGAGATGGTCAAGAACACCTTCCGTGACATCATCTTCGACCCCGCCCTCGGCGGGGGGCTCGCCGAGGGGCGCACTCTCAAGGCCTTCATCCCTGGAGGGGTGTCGGCGCCGTGGTTCGGCCCCGACCTCCTCGACACCCCTCTCGGTCAGGACGAGGTCGGGGGCCTGGGCTCGATGCTCGGGTCGGGATCGATCGTGGTCATGGACGACGCGAGCTGCGTCGTACGCGCGACGTGGCGCATTACCAAGTTCTTCTCGCGCGAATCCTGCGGGCAGTGCACGCCGTGTCGCGAGGGTTCGGGCTGGATCGAGCGCGTCATGTACCGTCTCGAGCACGGGGGCGGCCGGATGGAGGACCTCGACCTCTTGCTCGACCTGTGCGACAATATCGCCCCGGGGCTGAGTTGGCCGCCCCAGCAGACGACGATCTGCGTGCTGGGCCCGTCCATCCCCTCATCGGTCCACTCCGCGCTGAGCATGTTCCGCGACGACTTCGTGGCCCACGTGAACCACGGAGGTTGCCCCCATGACTGACGCGACGCGCACCAACGTCACCATCACGGTCGACGGTCGATCAGTCGAGGCGTCGCCGGGGGAGATGCTCATCACGGCGGCGGAGCGCGCGGGGACCTACATCCCACGCTTCTGCTACCACCCGCGCATGGAGCCGGTCGGGGTCTGTCGGATGTGCCTGGTCGAGGTCGACGGGCCACGCGGCGCGACGCTGCAGCCCGCTTGTTACCTCAAGGTCGCCGACGGAATGAACGTGACGACCGACTCGGACAAGGTGAAGAAGGCCCAGGACGGCGTGTTGGAGTTCCTGCTCGCCAACCACCCCCTCGACTGCCCGGTCTGTGACAAGGGTGGCGAGTGCCCCCTACAGGATCAGACCCTGGCGCACGGTTCGGGGGAGACCCGTTTCATCGAGGAGAAGCGCCACTTCGTCAAGCCCGTGGAGATCGGGGAGCTGGTCCTGCTCGACCGCGAACGTTGCATCCAGTGCTCGCGCTGCACCCGATTCGCGAGCGAGGTGGCGGGCGAGGCCCAGATCGCCTTCGCGGGACGCGGGGACCTCATCGAGGTCGCACCTTCGCCGACCCAGCCCTTCGACTCATTCTTCTCGGGCAACACGGTGCAGATCTGCCCGGTGGGCGCACTCACCGCCAAGCCCTATCGCTTCAGCGCGCGCCCCTGGGACCTCGAGCAGGTCGAGAGCACCTGCACGACCTGTGCCGTCGGGTGCCGCGTCGCCGTGCAGTCCTCGGGCAACCGCCTGACGCGGGTCCTCGGCGTCGACAGCGAACCGGTGAACCACGGTTGGCTCTGCGACAAGGGCCGTTTCACCCTGGACGCCGTCGACGGCCACGACGGGGCCGACGACTTCCAGTCGGCGCGGACGCGTATCACCCAACCTCTGGTGCGTCGCGGTGGCGTGTTGACGCCCGTGTCGTGGGGCGAGGCGCTCGATGAGGCCGCCCGCCTCCTGCGCGAAGCGGGCGACGCCCACGCCGTCGGGGCGATCGGCGGCGCGAGTTTGACCAATGAGGGCGCCTTCGCGTGGGAGAGGTTCCTGCGCGGGGTGGTCGGGACGCAGAACATCGACGCGCAGTTCGGTGACGGGCTGGACCCGGTCCTGCTGCAGACGCTGCCCCTGGCCACGATCGACGAGGCCGTGGCCGCGCCCGTGGTGCTCACGTTGAGCGGCGACCTGCGCGAGGAGCTGCCCGTTCTCTTCTTGCGCCTGCGAGAGGCGATCGCGCATCGTCATCACGCGCTGATCGAGATCGCGAGTGGCCCGAGTGCGATGCGCCCCCTCGCGCGCCACGTGCTGAGCGCGCGTCCCGGGGAGTCGCCCACCATCGCGCGGGCCCTCGTCTCAGGCCTCCTGCCCGTGGGCACCCTGGTCAACGAGAGCGACCTGGCGGACGCACGCGCGTTGATCGGTGACGGCACCGGCGTGGTGGTCGTGGTCGGGCGCGCCAACCTCGCCGAGGACCAGCGCATCGTCGATGAGGCGATCTCCCTCCTCGCTGAGGGCCTGCCCGCAGCGAGGTTCCTCGTGGCCCTGCGTCGCTCGAACGTGCGCGGAGCGCTCGACATGGGTCTGAGCCCGCGTCTTCGTCCGGGCCGGGGATTCGACGCTGCGGCGCACGGCCGCGACACGTTCGCCCAGCTCGAGGCGATGGCGAGCGGCGCCCAACGGGCCACCGTGATCCTGGGCGGGTGTCTGCTGGGCAACCTGGCGGAGCAGGATCTCGCTACGGCGGCGCTGACGGCCTCGCGGGTGATCGCCGTCACCGGGCACGGAGGGGCCACCCTCGCTCACGCTGACGTCGTCCTTCCCGCGAGCGTCCAACACGAGCGCGCCGGCACGGTCACCAATCTCGAGGGCCGCGTCACCGCCGTCGCACCCAAGATCAGCGCGCCGGGATCGGCGTGGCCCGACGTGGCCATCGCGGCCGAACTGGCGCTCGCCTGGGGTGAGGACCTTGGTCTGACGTCGGTCGAGCAGTGCGCCCAGGTCATCGAGGAGACCACCGGCTACGCGGCCCTCTCGGTCCTCCAGGACCAGTCCTTCGACGGGGTGGTGATGGGTCGCGAGGTGACGCCCGTCGCGCGACGCGCCATGGACCCGATGGCCTTCCCCGGTATCCGTTCGACCAAGACCGTGGGACTCGGCGAGTCCACGGGTGTGACGGTGTTGCTCGACGCCGCGACCGTGGCGTCCACGGCGACCACGTCAGGGGCGACGCGAAGCGACGTGCGCGTCGAGAAGGTGGACGTGCCCCTGGCCGACGCCTACGCGCTGCGCTTGGTGCTCGCGCGCCGTCTCTACGACCGCGGCATCGCGATGCAGGGGTCGCCGGCGCTCGCTCCCCTCATCGGGGTCACGACGCTGCTCGTGCACCCGCGCGACCTCGACCACCTGGGCCTGTCGAGCGGCGCGCGGGTCAAGGTGCGAGCACCCGGCGGGGACTTCGAGATCGGCGTCGTCACCGACGAAACCGTACTGCGCGGCACGTGCGTGGCCGCGCTGGGCACCCTCGACGACGAGGGCGTCAACGTCGTGTCGCGCATGATCGACCCCGCGAGCGCGGTCACCCAACTGCGACTGGAGACGCCGTGATCCTCGCCGCGGGCGATCCGCTCTTCAACGACGGCCTGCACGTCACCCTGGCGATCCTGATCATCGTGCTGGTGAAGGTACTCGTCGGCTTCGCGGTCATCATGGGCGCGGTGACGCTCATGATCTGGTTCGAGCGCAAGGCCATCTCGGACATGCAGAGCCGCATCGGACCCCAGCGTTGGGGACCCTTCGGATTGCTGCAGACCCTCGCCGACGGCATCAAGCTCTTCGCCAAGGAGGACCTCCTCCCGGCCGAGGCGGACCGTTTCGTCTTCAAGCTGGCGCCGTATCTGGTGCTGGTGCCCGCGCTGATCACGTTCTCGATCATCCCGGTGGGCGGCACGGTCACGGTGGCGGGTCACGTCATCGAGCTGCAGATCGCCGATCCGCCGATGGGCATCCTGGTCATGCTCGCGATGTCGGGCATCTCGGTGTACGGGGTCATGTTGGCGGGCTGGAGCTCGGGTTCGAAGTATCCGCTGCTGTCCTCGGTGCGCGCCAGCGCGCAGATGATCTCGTACGAGGCGGCCCTGGGCATGACCATCGTGACGGTGGCGTTGATGACCGGTTCGCTGTCCACCCATGACATCGTGACCAGTCAGGCCGACGGGATCTGGCACTGGAACCTGATCCGACTGGGCGTCGTGCCCTTCGTCGTCTTCGTCATCGCCATCACCGCCGAGTTGAACCGCCCACCCTTCGACGTCGTCGAGGCCGAGAGCGAACTGGTCGGCGGCTTCCACACCGAGTACTCCTCGATCCGGTTCGCGCTGTTCTTCATGGCCGAGTTCATGAACACGCTGACGATGTCGGCGTTGATCGTCACCCTCTTCCTCGGCGGGCCCGCGGGCTACGTACCCAATATCGCGCACCTGCGTTGGGTGTTCCCCATACTCTGGTTCCTCGCGAAGACCACCGCCTTCGCCTTCTCCTACATCTGGTTCCGCGCCGCCCTGCCGCGCTTTCGCTACGACCAGGTCATGGAACTCGGCTGGAAACGACTCATCCCCCTCTCGCTGGGCTGGATGTTGATCGTGGCGGGCTTCCTCGTGAAGGCGGCGGACGGTTTCGCCATGGCGGCCTTGGTGATCATGGCGTGGGTGTTGCTGAGTCGGGCGTTCGAACTCGGTGAGGACCGCGGGAGCGGCCCGGGCGCGCTGATCCCCACCGTGGGCCAGCGTCCCGTGCCCGGCGAGGTGATCCGCGCGATCAGCGACGGTCCCGAGGGCGATGACGCCGAGGACGAGGGGGAGTAATGGCCAACTGGACTGACTTCTTCGGTGGCTTCAAACTCACCCTCGCGCACCTGGGCAAGCCACGGGTGACCAACTCCTACCCCAAGGTGAAGCGGCCCAAGCAGCCCCGTCAGCACGGGCGACACGTCCTCAACCGTTACGAGGACGGCCTGGAGAAGTGCATCGGCTGTGAGTTGTGCGCGGGCGTGTGTCCGGTGAACTGCATCTACGTGCGCGGTCTGGACAATCCCCCCGACCACCCCGTGTCACCGGGTGAGCGATACGGCTACGTCTACGAGATCAACTACCTGCGCTGCATCCACTGCGACCTGTGCGTGGAGGCGTGTCCCACCCAGGCCATCACCGAATCCAAGATGTTCGAGTTCTCCTTCACCAACCGGGCGGACGCGATCTACACCAAGCGCCAGTTGCTCGTCGACGACGAGGGCTTCCCCCAGCGACTGCCGTGGGAGGATTGGCGACCGGGTGAGGCGCAGATGACCGGTGGGTGGATGCGGGCGACCTCGCCGGCCGGCGACGCCGCCTTCGAAGGCGTCGCCCAGTGGAGCGGGGACCTCGGCGCGGGCGTGCGGGCGGCCGAAGCCGGTCAGAGCGGCGTGCGCGATGACGCGGCGACGGGGTCCAAGCAGATCCGTGAGGTGTTCTCGCGCCACCTGCAGCCCGACGACGTCCCGTTGGACCAACGGGGTCTGCAAGGATTGCTCACGATGATCGAGCAGAAGCGGCCGCGGCGACGCAATCGAGGGGAGGCGTGATGTTCGCGACCACCTACGCCGTCACCGACGTGCTCGTCTTCGCCGGCGCCACCTTGCTCATCATCACCGGCGCGCTGGGCGTGATCGTCATGAAGAACCCGGTGCACTCCGCGCTCAGCCTGATCCTGGCCCTGCTCGGGGTGGCGGTCGCCTTCCTCGCGCAGAACGCGGACTTCCTGGCCGCCGTCGAGATCATCGTCTACGCCGGGGCCATCGTGGTCCTCTTTCTATTCGTCATCATGTTCCTGGGCGTGGACAAGTCCCAGCACCCCCACGTCGAACCGCTGGTGGGACAGCGCTGGCTGGCGGCGCTGGGCGTCCTGGTCACCGTGGCGGGCGTCGTGGCGCTGATGGCCAACTCGCACTGGGTGAGCGGCGTGATGTCGAGTTCCACCGGTGGCGTCGCCCTGTCGCCGGGTGCGGGCAACGTGACCCAACTCGGCGACTCGGTCTTCACCACCTACCTACTGTCCTTCGAGGCGACGGCGGGTCTGCTCATCATCGCCGTGGTGGGAGCGGTACTGCTGGCGCGCCGCGAGCGCCCGGCCGACGCCGACCGCGACGACGACCTCATCGATGGCGACCACTTCGACGCCGACGACCACATCGACGGCGAAGGCCGCGAGGGCGATGAGGGTTCCGAGGGGGAGTGGTGGAACGTGAAGGCGCCAGCCACCGAGGAGGTGGAGTCATGAGCGTGCCCGCGTCGTGGTACCTCGTCCTGGCGGCGGTCCTCTTCGGTATCGGCGCGTTCGGCGTCCTCACCAGGCGCAGCGCGCTCATCATGTTCATGTGCATCGAGCTGATGCTCAACGCGGTCAACCTCACCTTCGTCACCTTCGCGCGCACCATGAGTGACATCGGTGGTCAGACGACCGTGTTCTTCATCATGGTGGTGGCCGCGGCCGAGGTCACCGTCGGCCTGGGCATCGTCGTCGCGGTGTTCCGTCGTCGAGCGTCGACCTCGGTCGACGAGCTCTCGGAGTTGCAGGGCTGATGTCGCACCTCGCCCCCCTCATCCTGGTCCTGCCACTGCTGGGCTTCCTCCTCGTGGTGCTGAACGGCAAGTCCCTGAGCGATCGGGGCGTCGGTCTCATCGCGACCGGTGTGGTCGCCCTGAGCTTCGTGGTGACGGTGATCACCTTCGTGCTCCTGCTGCACGACCGTACGCGCGAGGTCACGATCAACCTGTTCACGTGGATCTCGGTCGATACGCTGCACGTGCCCGCCGCCATCTTGGTGGACCCGCTCTCGATCACCATGAGTCTCTTCGTCACCGGGATCTCGGCGCTCATCCACCTCTACTCCACCGCCTACATGGAGGGGGAGAAGGACTTCCGAAAGTTCTTCCTCTACCTCAACCTCTTCGTGTTCTCGATGCTCACCCTGGTACTGGCCAACAACCTGGTGCTCACCTTCGTCGGGTGGGAGGGCGTCGGGGTCTGCTCCTACTGGTTGGTGAGCTTCTACTTCGACCGCGAGTCGGCGGCCTCGGCGGGCAAGAAGGCCTTCGTCTACAACCGCGTCGGCGATATCGGGTTGCTGCTGGCGATGTTCCTGCTCTTCGTGCACACCCACACGCTGACGTACCTGGGGATCTTCTCGTCCACGTCCCTGCTCTCGCCGGCCATCGCGACGCTGGTGGTGCTCGCGCTACTGCTCGCCGCGACCGGCAAGAGCGCCCAGATTCCCCTCTTCAACTGGTTGCCCGACGCCATGGAGGGCCCGACGCCGGTGTCGGCCCTGATCCACGCGGCCACCATGGTCACTGCGGGCGTCTACCTCCTGGTGCGCATGTCCCCGGTGCTCGCGCTCTCGTCGTCGGGTCGCATGACCATCGCGGTCATCGGTGGCGTCACCGCCTTCGTGGCCGCGACCATCGCCACGGCGCAGAAGGACATCAAGAAGGTCCTCGCCTTCTCCACCGTGTCCCAGATCGGGTACATGGTCCTGGCGGTGGGCGTCGGCGCCTACGGCGCGGCCATCTTCTTGATGGTGAGCCACGCGTTCTTCAAGGCGCTGCTCTTCCTCGGATCGGGCTCGGTCATCCACTCCCTGGGTGGCGAGCAGGACATGCGCAAGATGGGCGGTCTCGCCCGGTGGCTGCCCCTCACCTTCCCCACGTTCCTGGTCGGCTGGCTCTCGATCTCGGGGGTGCCCCCGTTCTCGGGCTTCTGGGCCAAGGGCGACGTCCTGAGCAACGTCTTCGCCCACAACAAGCCCCTGTGGGCGTTGGGCGTGGTCACCGCGATCCTCACCGCGTACTACATGAGCCGACTCTTCATGCTCACCTTCCGCGGCAGCGAGCGCTTCCGCGAGGTGACCCACCAGCACGACCCCCACGAATCCCCTCTCGCCATGACCGCCCCGCTGGTGATCCTGGCCACGCTCAGCCTGCTCGGCGGTCTGCTCGACCTGCCCTGGGCCCACGGCTTCTCGCTCACCCGCTTCCTGTCGCCGACCTTCGGGTTCGTGGCGCCCTCCGCCGCCCAGAGCACCACGCTCCAGACCGGCCTGGCCCTCGTCGACGTGGTCGCCGCCCTGATCGGCCTGTTCGCCGCGTTCACCATCTGGCGCACCAACGTGGAGTCGAGCACGTTCGAACGGCCCTTCTTCGAGCACGTGTGGCGTTGGGACGACGCCTACGACGCGGTGCTCGCGCGGCCGCTCGAACACCTCGCCCAGGTGTCCAACGACGTCGTGGAGAACCGCATCATCGATGGCGCGGTCGAAGGCCTGGGGGGCTCCGTGCAACGCAGTGGTGAGGGGATCCGCAAGCTCCAGGCGGGCCTGGTGCGCCAGTACGCCCTGGCCATGGTGCTGGGCGTGACCGTGATCGTGGTCTACCTCGTCGGACGGGTGAGGTAACGATGCACTCATCATTGTGGTTGGGCGCGCTCATCGTGCTGCCGTTGGTGGGAGCGATGGTCGCGATGATCGTCCGGCGTCGTCCCGGCGCCTCCTACGTCGTCGCCGTCGGCTTCGCCACTCTCGAGGTGGTCGTGTCCCTGGTGGTCGCCCTGTTGTACTCGAGCCACGTGACCAACGCCGGGACCTTTGACTTCGTGAGTCGCCGCGTGGTCTCGGCGCCCCTCGGCCTCGCCTACGACGTGGCGCTCGACGGGGTCAGCCTGCTCATGGTGGTGCTGACCGCGCTGGTGCTGTGGCTGTCACTGCTCGGCGGGCGTGATCGACGCCGCGAGCCGGCCTTCGTGTCCTGGCTGCTGATCCTCACCGGGCTCACCATGGGGGCCTTCGTGTCGCACGACGTGCTCGAGTTCTTCGTCTTCTTCGAACTCACGCTGGTGCCGTGCTACTTCATCATCTCGGGGTGGGGTGGACGCGAGCGCTCGCGCGCGGCGCTCAAGTTCTTCCTCTACACCTTCAGCGCCTCGGCGTTCCTGCTCATTGGCATCTTGTACATGGGTTTCGCCTACCAGCACCAGCACCCGACCTCGGGGCTGACCTTCGCCTACGGAGCCCTGTCGAGTACCGCGATGTCGCACCCGGTGGCCGTCTGGCTCTTCGTGGGCTTCGCCCTGGCCTTCGGCGCCAAGGCGCCGATCTGGCCGCTGCACACCTGGTCGCCGCTGACCTACGCCGAGGCGCCCACCGCCGGGTCCATCGAGCTCTCCGCGCTGCTGGCCAAGCTCGGCAGCTACGGATTGCTGCGCTTCGCGGTGGGGCTGCTGCCCGCCGCGCAAGTGAGCGTGCGACCCTACGTCTTGACCCTGGCGGTGATCGGCATCCTGTACGGATCGATCCTCGCGTGCGTGGCCAAGGACCTCAAGCGCTTCGTCGCCTACTCCTCCCTGGCCCAGATGAGCTTCATCACCCTGGGCATCATGTCGGGCTCGACCATCGGCGTCACCGGCGCGGTGCTGCTGATGTTCAACCACGGCATCATCACCATCGGCTTCTTCCTCATCATCGGCTTCCTCGAACGGCGCCGCTCGAGCATCCAGATCGCCGACTTCACCGGCCTCCAGGGCCCCGCCCCGGTCATGTCGGCCCTCTTCACGATCGCGATGCTCGCCTCCATCGGACTGCCCGGCCTCTCGGGATTCGTCTCGGAGTACCTGATCCTGATCGGCACCTTCACCACCCACGCGTGGTGGAGCGCGGTCGCGGCCCTGGGGGTGCTCGCCTCGGCGGTCTATCTCCTCTGGGCCTATCAGCGGGTCTTCCACGGTCGCGCCGAGGGGGCCAACGCGCAGGTCGCCGACGCCTCCGGCGGCGAGCGCTGGGTCCTGGTCCCCGTCGTGGTGCTGATCGTCGTGCTCGGGGTGTTCCCCAAGCCCGTGCTGGACCGCATCACGCCGTCGGTGCATAACTTCGTCACCCAGGTGGCGACGGCGGGGGCGTTCAAATGATCGCCACCCTCGCCATGCCCTCGATCCACTACCTGGTCATCGTCCCGGTCCTCATCTTCTTCGGTGCGTCCTTGTTCCTGCTCATCGCCTCGGCGATGTGGCGCCGGGCGGTGCCGACGTCGTTCACCACCGTGGTCACCGTGCTCGCCGCCGCCGCCACCCTGGTGGTGACGTACTTCCAGTGGCGCGACCTGGACCACCACGGGGTCACGACCACGGTGGCGCACGCCGTCGTGCTCGACGGGTTCTCGGTGGTGGCCACGGCGATCATCGCCGTGGCCGTCGCGCTGGCGGCGCTGGTGGCCCACGACTGGGCCCGGCGTGAGGGGGTGCGGGGGCCGGAGTATCAGATCCTGGCGCTGGCCTCGACCGCGGGGGCCATCTTGATGACCCAGGCCAACGACCTCATCGTGATCTTCCTCGGCCTGGAGATCCTCTCGCTCGGGCTCTACGTGCTGGTCGCCATCGACCGGCGCAAGGTCGAGTCGGCCGAGGCGTCGCTCAAGTACTTCATCCTCGGGGGCTTCGCCTCAGCGATCTTCATCTACGGCGCCGCGCTGCTCTACGGGGCGACGGGGTCCACCAATATCTCCACCATCTCGTACTTCCTCGGTTCCAACGTGCTCCTGCGCCCCGGATTGCTCGTCGCCGGCGGGGCCTTGGTGTTGGTGGGCTTCGCCTTCAAGATCGCCGCGGTGCCCTTTCATATGTGGTCGCCCGACGTCTACGAGGGCGCGCCGACCCCGGTCACCGGCTTCATGGCCTCCATCGTCAAGGTCGGGGCCTTCGCCGCGTTGATGCGCGTCGTGATCTCGGGCCTGGGCACGCAACTGGCCACCTGGCGTCCGATCCTGTGGGGACTGGTGGTGCTGACGACGGTGGTGGGCGCGACCCTGGCCGTCCCCCAGCGCAACGCCAAGCGCCTGCTGGCGTACTCCTCGATCAACCACGCCGGTTTCATCCTGATCGGCGTCTGGGCGGGCACGGCGCGCGGCGCGGCGGCGACCCTGTTCTACCTGGCGACGTACGCGCCCACGGTGGTGGCGACCTTCGCGATCCTCACCGTGATGGGCGGGCTCGGGGACGAGCGCCACTCCCTCGAGTCCTACCGCGGACTGGCTCGTCGCCAACCCTGGCTGGGCGCCTCGCTGGCGGTGCTACTGCTCTCACAACTGGGGGCGCCCCTCACCACCGGCTTCTACGCCAAGTACGCGGTGCTGGCCGCCGCGATCGACGCCAACGGCGTGGCGTTGGCCCTGATCGCCCTGTTGAGTGCCGCGATCGCCGCGTCGTTCTACCTGCGATGGACCGTCGTCCTCTACGCCGAATCCGATGATGAGTTCGAGGCGACGCGCGTGGTGGTGCCGCGCGCGAGCGCCGTGGTCATCGGCGTGGGCGTGGTGTTGACGCTGCTCTTCGGTGTGTGGCCCGGTCCCCTGGCGACCTTGGCCCAGCACGCCACCTTGTACTTCATCCCGTGAGTCGGGTCGCTCTCGCCACGTCGCGCGTGGCGCTGCCGGGGGCGCCGGCGTCACTGGTGGCTCACGAGGACGTCGACATGCCGCTCCTGGTGGCCGCGCTGGCGCGCCTCGGCGTCGCGGCGACGCCGAGGGTGTGGGACGACGAGTCCGTGGACTGGGAGGCCTACGACCTGGTGGTGGTGCGCTCCACCTGGGGGTACGCGGATTCGTACCCGGATTTCCTCGCGTGGGCGCGCGCGAGAGAGCGACTCGTCAATCCCTACGAGGTCCTTGAGTACTCGTCGGACAAGCACTACCTCGGGGACCTGGCCCGTCAGGGGTTCCCGGTCGTCGACACCACCTACTGCGAGGTCGGTGAGGTGCCGAGCTTCCCCGAGGCGACCTTCGTGGTCAAGCCGACGGTGGGGGCCGGTTCGATCGACGCGGCCCGATTCGAGGCGACCGACACCCTCGCGGCAACCGAGCACGTGGCGCGACTGCACGCGACGGGCCGCTGCGCGCTCATCCAGCCCTACGTCACCACCATCGACGCCCTCGGCGAGCGCGCACTGGTGTTCCTCGACGGCGAGTTCTCCCACGCGATGACCAAGCGCGCGCATCTCAACGTGGCCCCCGAGCACCGCGACGGCACGTTCCGCACGCGGCAGATGTCGCGGGCCGCCGGCGAGCCCGACGCCATCGATCTCGCGGCGAGTCTGTTGTCGGGACGCTTCGCCGACCTGGCCTACGGGCGGGTCGATCTGGTGCGCACGCCCGAGGGCTGGAAGCTGATGGAACTCGAACTCGTGGAGCCGGCGCTCTTCCTCGGCTACGAGGAATCGTCTCCGGCGCGCGCGGCGCGCGCCATCGCGCGCCGGATCCCCGACTGAGCGGCCGGCTCGGACGATGGCGTGCGGACGTCGCGCCACGACCATTGGTGGCGCACGCGGGACCTCTCGTCGCGACTCGCGCACGCGAGTCGTTCTAGGACCCAGACGGCACCCGCGTCCGCCTACCCGACCGGCCTGGTCGCCTCGATCAAGAAGCGCCGGGCGTGAGAGGTGAAGTGGCCGTCGCGGGTGATGCGCTCGTGCAGTCGTTCGAGTCGCTCGCGATACCTCTCAACAGAGAAATCCGGCACCGTCCAGATCACCTTGCGCAGGAAGTAGACCACGGCGCCGATGTCGAAGAAGACCACCGGGAGGGATTCCTCGCGCGCGTCGATCACCACCAATCCGGCGGCCCTCGCCCGCGACACCGCCACGTCCATTCGCTGGTCGTGCGAGACCGTACGGGGACCCATGAGGAAGGCACTGAGTTCACGGTTCGTGCCCGCGCCGATCTGCTGGGAGAAGAAGGTGCCACCTTCTCGCAGGACTCGATGGATCTCGTCCCAGTCGTTCACCGTGGGGTGACGGCTGCAGACGAGGTCGAAGGACTCGTCGTCGAAGGGGAGTCGATCACCCTCGGGCACCTCGGCCACGACGACGCCGAGGGGGGTGAGCGACCGGCGCGCGAGAACCACGTGGGGTGGCCACGACTCGGTGGCGGCGAGGGTCGCCGGTCGTCTCTCACACGTCGAGAGGGCTTGGGCGAAACACTCTCCGCCGCCGGTCTGGACGTCCACGACGGAGGTCGCGGCGTCGATGCGTCGGGTCAGACTGGAGAGATAACCCCAGGACGGCCGAGCCTCGGTGGCACGGCCGTCGAGCCACGAGAAGTCCCAACCTTCCGTCATCGCGGAGGCGCCCTCACGAATGAGGTCGTGAAACCCATGGAGGCCATTCATCCACTCATTGTCGCAGAAGTGGACCCGGGCGAGAACTCACCCGCGTACGACGTCGCCATCAGGGCCGAGAGTTCTCCGGCGTCGTTGCGGCGATCGTGGACGCCTAGTCGCCCTCGGGTGCGCGTGTGACCGTCTCGCCCGTGCTCAGCGCTTCGTCGAGATCGAGTTGCACCTCGTCACCGTGCACGGTCCGTACAGGGCGGTTAGGACCCTCGAATTCCGTCATCGGGGCGTCGGCCACGTCGGGTTCCTCCTCGTCACCCTGGGTGTCTTCATCCACGTCGACCTCCTCACCAGGGATCGACGCGCTGTAGCCGGTCGAGAGGTCGTCGGCGTCGATCGAGGACTGGACGAACTCATCCTCATCCTCATCCTCATCGAGTAAGGCGGCCTCTGCGAGGGCCGCGTCCTCCTCCTCCGCGCTGATCTCCTGGAACAACGCGTCTTCGAGTTCGAGTTCCTCCTCGTCCGGGTTCATCCTGATTCCTCCCCACGCCTCACTCACCATCGACGGGTCCGGACCCCCATGACGCCCGCGCCCGTCCGATAGCGCGGTCGACAGCGTCCACCGCGTCCTCGACCTCATGGTACCGGGGACGGGTCCCTCCTCGCTGGCCCGCTGACGTAGCGAAGGTCCTGGTGGGACCGAGGCGTAGACCACGTGGATCGTCGACGTCACGCGCGGGTGACGAATCGACCTCGCGTGACGAACTCGCCCGGCCCTGAGGTACCACGTCTCACTCTCGGGTCGAGGAGATGAGGTCGATCCTCGCGAGGACCCGTCGAGGCGACGTCGACGGACGGCGTTCGTGGTGCACCACGTGGGCGCCACTCTCTGGGCATCACACCGTGCACCCCTCGCGGGTGGCGCGAAGGGACCACTCGACGCTGGCGCCGTCAACGAGCCCTCCCGCCTCGCCACGCGACGCGGGCTTCATCCTGCGGTGATGTCGCTCGGTAGCATCGTGGGATGTCGTCGCGGCTCGATCCATCGTGGACGGTGCTGACCAGTGTCCAGACTCCGGGAGGGGACCGGTGCGTGGACGTCTTCCTCCGACCGAGCGGGACCTTCGGCTACGAGGAGTTCCGTAGGGACCCGGAGGACCTGGGGGCGTGGACGCCCCTGCACTACTACTGCGACACGGTGTTCACGGATCTGGAGTCGGCGTTGTGCGCCGCGAGGCGAACGGTGCCGTGGTTGGCACTTCGTGGTGACGCGTGATCGCGGGACGCTTCAGCGCGAGGCGGATTCACCGCCGAGTCCGACGGAATCCGACGACTGACTCTGGAGCCGGTTCGCCCGTCGAAGGGGAGCCTCGAGACGATGGCTGAGCTTGAGCGCTTGCGTGCGGATCACCTGCCCGCCCTCTTGGTATTCGAATTGGAGAACCGCGAGTATTTCGCCGCGTCGGTGCCGGACCGGGGCGACGCCTTCTTCGCCGGGTTCATGTCGCATCACGGTGAGTTGCTCGAGCGCCAGGCCGAAGGGTCGGTGGTCCTGCACGTGGTGCTCGACGAGGACGGTTCGATTCTGGGCCGGGTGAACCTCTTCGAGGTGGGTGAGGGAACGGCGGACCTCGGGTACCGTATCGCCGAACGCGCCAGTGGGGCCGGCGTGGCGACCGAGTTCGTCGGGCAGGTCTGCTCGTTGGCGGCCAACGATTACGGGTTGGTCACCCTGCACGCCTCGGCGCGGACCGAGAACGTGGGATCTCGGATCGTCCTGGAGCGCACGGGCTTCGTCCCGGTCGGCGAGGTCACCCTGAGCGGCCGGCCGGGCATTCGGTATCGCAGGGACCTCGCGGATCTCACCCGAGGGGCGTGAGGTCCGCCCAGCGGTGCCACGAGCGCCGCGCGCCCTCGGTGTCATCAGGTACTTGGCGGTGAACGTCGGCCGACGCGCGGCGACGACCCTCGTGACACTCTCGCGGGCCTAGGGTGAGGATCGTGTCGACCGACCAGCCACGGAGCGTGACAACATGGCGCGTGACAATAGGTGCGACGATCGAAGGCGTCAGTGACGACCCGCGATTCGCCCCCTTGTTCGAAGCGGCCCTCGAGAGAGACCTCGTCGTGCGGGGTGTCGAGGCCGGGGTTCGTCCCTCGGACTGCGACGTGTCGGCGGTCCTGGTCGTGCGGGCACCCGACGGGCCGAGCGCTGATCGAAGGGGGATGGAGATCCTTAAAGGAGCCATCGAGGCGGCCATGAGTGAGCTGAACCATACCGAGCCGGTGCGTTGGGCCCTCCAGGTCAGACGCGAGCCCGACGACTCCCTGGGGTAGGCGAGCGAACCTGGCGGAGGGACCGTGACGTTGGTCGGCGGGCGACCCGAGGCCGTAGGTGCGGCCCGGTAGGTCGACGTCCCCGCCGGCGCGACGCGTGGTCTCGGTAGTCTGTCGGAGGCACGAGCCGACGTCGGGAGGTCGAGCGGATGCACACCGGTGCGGAGATTGCTCTACGTCAGATGATGTTCCACGCGAAGCCCTGGCAGCGCGCCATGATCAGCGCCCTCGTCGTCGCAGGTGGCGTCGTGCTGCTCATCTTGGGCAATTGGACCGGGCTCGTCGTGATCGCGGTGGGCGTGGTGTTCGCGTTGAGTACCCTCTCTGGGTCCACGAGGGTGAGGGACCGGGGTGGGCGACGACGGTCGCGACGAGCGAGCTAGAAGTCCCTCTCACCGGGTGAGGGCGGGCCGAAGCGGGCGCGAGATGGGCATCTCGGTCGAGGGCACCCGGCTAAGGTCACTCGGCTGAAGTCACTCGACTGAAGGCACTCGGAGCTCGAGCGTCGAGGTCACCAGTCGTGCACCGTGCCGTCGACCAGGCGATTGTAGGGGAGGTAGGCCTGCTCGTAGGGGTACTTGCCCGCCGCGTCGACGTTGAGTTCGACCCCGATCCCCGGCGTCTCGCCGGGGTGCAGGTAGCCGTCGCGCCAGGTGAAGGATTGCTCGAACACCTCGTCGGTCCGAGCCCCGTGCACCATGTACTCCTGGATGCCGAAGTTGTGGATCGCCAGACCCAGGTGCATCGCCGCCGCCATCCCCACGGGCGACACGTCGGTCGGACCGTGCATGCCGGACTTGATCTGGTACTGCGCGGCGACGTCGAGGATCCTTCTCAGGTGGGTGATCCCTCCGGCGTGGGTGACCGAGCTGCGCACGTAGTCGATGAGTTGCTCACGCACCAGGACCTGATAGTCCCAGATCGAGTTGAAGATCTCCCCGATGGCCAGTGGGGTCGTGGTGTGGTGGCGCACGAGGCGCAGCGCCTCCTGATTCTCCGCGGGGGTGCAGTCCTCGAGCCAGAAGAGGTCGTAGGGCTCGAGTGACCGGCCCAGCGCCGCGGCCTGGATCGGGGTCATGCGGTGGTGGCCGTCGTGCAGGAGCGGTACGTCGGGACCGAACTCGTGACGCACCGCCTCGAACACGCCCGGCAGGTGTCGAAGATAGCGGCGGGTGTCCCAGTCCTCGAGGGCCGGCTGCGCTCCGCGCTGGGCGGGCTCGTGGTCGTAGCGCACGCCGGCGTTGCGCGCCGAGGTCGCGTTCGAGGCGATGCCGTAGATGGCGTGGAGTCCCGGGACGCCGCTCTGCACGCGAATCGCGCGGAAGCCCTGCGCCTGGTGCGCGCGGATGCTGTCGAACAGCTCGGCGTTGTCACGCCCCGACGCGTGACCATAGGCGAGCAGACCATCGCGTGACGCGCCGCCAAGGAGCTGGTAGAGGGGCATCCGGGCGTACTTCGCCTTGATGTCCCACAGCGCCACGTCCACCGCGGCGATGGCGGCCATCGTCACCGGGCCCCGACGCCAGTACGCGCTGCGGTAGAGGAACTGCCAGGTGTCCTCGATCCGGTGCTCGTCGCGGCCGATCAGCAACTGCACGACGTGGTCGCGCAAGTAGCTCACCACGGCCAGCTCGCGACCGTTCAGGGTCGCGTCGCCGAGTCCGGTCACCCCCTCACTGGTCGTCAACTTGAGGGTGACGAAATTGCGGTCCGGACTCGTGACGATGACGTCGGCGGCGATGATGCTCATATCAGGCTCCTGGTGGTGTCGAGGTGGTGGTGCGGTGCGCGGAGGGGTCTCGTCGCTCGTCGACGCGACGCGACACCCGGGCGACGAAGGGCGAGAAATCCGACAGTTCCGGTTCGACGTACGCGAGGAGGTCGGCCACGGGCCGACCCGACGCCGTCAGGATCGCGGCCACCGCGTCCCCCTCGGTGTCGGGGTAGGGGCCGGTGTCGCGCATCCGGCGCACCCAGGAGGCCAGGACCTCGACGCCGACCTCGCAGTCGTCCCCGGCGCGTAGCTCACTCAGGACGACGGGGACGAAGCGGGTGCGCAGCTTCACGACGCTGTCGGTCGCGATCTGGGACAACTCGTAGCCGATGCGCGTGTTGTCGAAGCGCTCGAGGAGCTGCGCGCAGTAGCCGTCGGTCTCGAGCGACGTCGGTAGGTGGCGTCGAGCGCTGCGCCAGAATCGCGCCAGCCACTCACGACATCGAGGGTCGTCGACGGCGTCTCTCACCGTGCGCCGACCCGCCGCCAGGCCGAGTTCCGCGAGCAGGCTGTGCGCGCCGTTGAGGAGCCACAACTTCCTCCTCTCGTAGGGGGCGACGTCGCGCACGAACTGCGCTCCCGCACTCTCCCACTGCGGTCGGCCCGCCGCGAAGGCGCCCGCGATGACCCAACTGGCGTAGGGCTCGGTCACCACCGGCACCTCGTCGCGCCACGGCGTCTCGCGGGCCACGGTGGCGACGTCGGCCACGGTCGTACGTGGCGTGATGCGATCGACGCACGACGAGGCGAAGTGGACGTTCTCGGCGATCCAGTCGGCGAGCGAGGGGGCCACCATCTGGGCGACCTCGATGAGGCCGTGCTCGAGAACCCAGCCGTTGCGGGGCAGATTGTCGCAGGGCAGTATCGTCATCGGACCCGCGTTCGCCCGGCGTCTCGCCTCGAGGCCCAGCAGGATCCGGCCCGGAACGGTGGCGAGTGTCGGTGGGTCGATCCGTGGTGCGCGTAGCGCCTCGTGCAACGTCACCACGTCGCCGCGCAGTTGCGCGTCATCGAGGCGCGCGGTGCCGTCCAGGGCGATGCGATATCCGGCCTCGGTGATGGTGGTGGTGAGTACCGCCGTGTCGCTTCGTGCGAGGACGTCCATCACCGCGGTGGCGTCGGCGCCCTCGTGGACCTCGACCAGCGACCCAATGATGGAGAAGTGGTCGTCGTGGGCGGAGCGCTCGATGAGGGTGTAGAGCCCGCCCTGACGCATCAGCGCTGCGGCGCTTCCGGCGCGACGACCCGTGAACGCACTGATCCCCCAGTGGGCGGCGTCGTTCGACCGGGCGGTGAACCACGCCTGATGGGCGCGGTGGAAGGCCCCGACGCCGAAGTGCGCGATTCTCGTCGGCGCGCGCGTGCCCCGGGGATCCCACGCGTCGCGGGTCAACGGCCGCGAGGCGCTCATAGTTTGAAGGCCCGTCGCGGCGCCTGGTCGATCACGTCGACGATGACCTCGCGCGCCCGCGCCAGGGAGAGCCGATGCTCGGCCACCAGACGCGCGAGGTAGGACGCCTCGACACGCCGCGCGACGTCGTGGCGGGCGGGGATCGAGCAGAAGGCCCTCGTGTCATCCACGAAACCCCCGTAGCGCGAGAAGCCGGTGGTCTCGGTGACGTAGTTCCGAAAACGCATCAGGGCGTCGGGGGCGTCGAGGAACCACCACGGCGAGCCGAGGTAGACGCTCGGGTAGAAGCCGGCGAGGGGCGCGAGTTCGCGCGAGAAGGTGCTCTCGTCGAGCGTGAAGAGCACGAGATGCAGGCCCGGCTCGGTCCCGAAGTCGCTGAGCAGCGGTCGCAGGGCCGTGGTGAAATCCACGGCGAACGGAATGTCGTGCCCGGTGTCGGGACCGAAGCGCGCGAAGGTACCGGGGTGATGGTTGCGCAACGACCCCGGGTGCACGCTCATCACCAGTCCGTCCTCGACGCTCATCCTCGCCATCTCGTAGAGCATGTGCGCCTCGAAGGCGTCACGGTCCGGCGTGGACGCGCCGCCTCGCCGGACCTTCTCGAACAGTGCGGCGCCGTCGCGTGCATCGAGGCGAAGGCTCCGTGCAGTGCGCACCCCGTGATCGGCGGAGACGGCGCCCGCGGCGATGAAGGCGTCACGGCGATTTCGCATCGCCGCGAGGTAGCCGTCGTAGCCCACTCGTCCCTCGCCCGCCTCGTCGATCAGCCGTTCGATCCGCGACGCGAAGCCCTCGGCGTGCGCGTCGATGTAGGCGTCGGGTCGAAACGTCGGTATCACGCGACAGCTCACGTCGGCGGCGTCGCGTAGTCCGCGATGTGCTCGGAGGTCGTCGAGCGGGTCGTCGGTGGTCGCGAGGACCTCGATGTCGAAGGAGGCGAGGAGGCGACGAGGTCGAAAGTCGTCGTGGGCGAGGCGCCCCGCGATGAGGTCGTAGAGACGCGTCGAGTTGTGGGCACTGGGTTCCTCGTCGATCCCGAAGAGTCGGTGGAGTTCGAGCCTCAACCACGTGCCCGAGGCGGTGCCGTCGAAGACGTGCCACGATTCACAGAACTCCCGCCACGCCTCACGGGGATCGGACGGGGTCGCCCCCACGCCCAGGTTCTCGAGCGACGTTCCATTGGCGTGCAGGAGTCGCGTCACGTAGTGGTCGTGCGAGATCAGGAGCTCGGTCGCTGAGGTGAAGGGCTCGTCGTCGAAGATCATCGAGGCGTTCACGTGACCGTGGGGGGACACGATGGGCAGCCCTTCCACGCAGGCCAGCAGTTCGCGCGCGATCTCGCGAGTCGCGGGGTCGGCCGCCAGCAGCCGGTCCGGGTGTGGCGCCTCGGGACGAGTGACCCTCATCGTGGTCCCCTCAGGTCGACGCGGCCGTGGTCGCGCTGATCGCGGCGCACCTCGTGACCAGTTGGGCGCAACGCAGTGATCACGCCGGGTGCACGGCGTCCATATCGCGAATCGGTCACGGCACTGGCGCGGCGCCCCCTTCGCGGACGTCCCCGCAGGTCAGTCGCCATTCCACGTCGCTCCTCGCCTCGTCTCGTCACCAGAGTACGTCTCGCACCCGCGGTGGGCCAAACCGCGTCATCGCCTCGGGCGAGCGCAGCCTGGCGCGGCGACCAGGTGGAGAGCAAGTGGAGAGGCGAGGGGTGGCCGTACGTTGGGTGTCACGCGATCGCCATGAGTGTCACGACTGTTGCGACTGTCATGGCCGTCATTCGGCGTGCGGTCGGCCTAGGAATATCCACTGGACGCCGTAGCGGTCGTACAACTGTCCGTAGGTCCCGATGGGCATGTCGTGAAGCTCCTGGATGCTCGAGGTGTCAGCGCCGACCGAGAGCCGTCGATGAATCGACCTCATCGCGTCGATGTCGTCACCGTTCACGAAGATCGCGGTGGTGTTGCCCTGGACCGGTGTCCTCACGGGCGAGGCCATCCAGTCGGCCGCCGAGATTTCGATGTCCCCACTGCGAAGGTGGGCATTGATCGTCCGCGCGTGCTTGTCGGGCGGGAGGAACTCCCTCATCGGGGAATCACGCAAGGTCGTGATCGTGAGGTCCCCACCGAGGCACTCCTGGTAGAACGTCATCGCTGCGGCGCACTCTCCGTCGAACAGCAAGAACGGGGTGCAGCGAAGCATGCCCCAATATATCCAGTCAGTCCTTGGTCGCTGGCGGTCCTCTCGAGCGCACGGACGGCGGGACTCGCGGTCGTCGCCGCGCGCGCTGCACGTACCCGAGTCGCTCTTCGCTCGACGTGACTCCGAGACGCGGCGACGCAGGCCGCCGGTGCCTAACGCGGGGGTTGGCCCGCCAACAGGTCCTCCAGTTGGTCGTAACTATTCTGCACACCTTGGGTGTCGCCCTGGAAGTGGTCCCCGCGCCGGGCGGCGTCGGCGAATCGCAGGACCGACGTCATCGTCGTGACGCCGTCGTCCTCGGCCAACGTCAACGTCTCGACCGCGCCATCGTCGGGCCACCCCTCGTAGGTCCAGGTCTGCACGATCCTCGTCGGTCGCTCGATCTCCAAGAAGTAGCCGCGGAACGTGCACTCCACGCCGTTGGGGGCGTACCAGGCGAAATGGTAGTTACCTCCGACGCGCAGGTCGATCTCACAGATGTGCAGTGGCGTTCGATCGGCGCTGAACCAGTGGCGAACCTGCTCGGGTTGGCTGATCGCGTCGAACACGCGTGCGCGAGGTGCGTCGAAGGATCTTCGCGTGACGACCTCACTCTCGGATCGCAGCTCGATCGTCGCAGTGCCGTGGCGGTCGTTCATCGTGAACCTCCTCACCCGACGTCGCGCCACGGAGGCGCGGTCGAACCCGGGCCGTGCCTTCACACTACGGGGTCACGACCTGGCGGCAACGGGCTCGTCCGTCGACGCGGCGCACGAGCCCCCGGGAGCGGTTACCTCAGGCCGCCACGCGGGCAGCCGAAGGGTCGAACCCGTCCCCGCCCACGTCGGGCTCGCCGACGTCGTCGCGGACGGCGGTCACGATGACTGTCCGGGGACTGGTCGACCAGTGGTCCGTCGCGTTGGCCTTGGGCTGGAAGATCGTGCCGAAACCTAACAACGCCGAACCGAGCACTCGCGCGCCGATGGTGGCGATGATGCTCGGTCTCACCACTCCATCGTAGGTACCGGGTCACCGCTTTGTAGCAGCCCCTCGCCGGACGAGCTCCGGCGCCCGACGCGTTCTCGCGGCCCGACGGGACCTTCGGCTTCGAGGAATTCCGTCGTGACCCCGAGGACATGGGGGTCTGTCCCCCTTCATTACTGCTTTGATCAGCAGTATTCGAGCGTGAGTGAGGCGAGCGACGCCGCGCGGCGGTCGCTCCCGTGGTTCACCGCTCGACGGTCACCGACGGGTCGTAATCTCTCATCGAAGGGGTGTTCGCGAATCCCTCGACCGCGACAACGGTCCTCGAGCAATCGAGTGTGGACCTCGATCTTTCACATGCGAAAGAGCCCGTCCCAAGGAATCATGGGAATCGGGCCCTTTTCATGAATTGCGCGCCCGGAGCAAATCGCGTGGAGAATGGCCACCAGGGAAGCGTACGCGCTTCTCGTCCGTCACAACTCCAAACACCGGCCTTGCCTTGAACACTCCTGGGCCTCCCGGAATCACTTCCGTACAACCCCGCGCATTCTGCTCTCAGGTCTCACTGCCTTGAGGTTTCACTCGCTCGGAACCTCCTTGAGGATCCTTCTAGACCCTCACTCCCAGTATCGCGTCGAACCAGCTGGATCGTTAGGGTCGAAGGACCTTTGCACGTCGCGGAGATGGTGCTCGGTTGATCGCGGGACGATCGGCCGACAATTATGACGGGTCCAGCCGTAGTCGACAGCGCGAGCGACGCACTCTCGGGTCCGTCGCACGTCCCTTCGGTCGAGCACCGCACCGAACGTCTCGTTCCCCCGAAGGTGAAGGCCTCGCCGTCAGCGTGTCCGCGGCGGCGAGAGGAGGCTTTGTACCCGGCACTGACCAGCGGGTCCGGGCGACGTGGGGGATATGGTCTGACTGAGAGGTCGTCGTCATCCAGAGGAGGTAGCCATGGAGCTCAGCACCGTGCCCATCGAGGTAACCGAAGGTCTCAACGTGATCGTGGGCCAGTCTCACTTCATCAAGACCGTCGAGGACATTCACGAGGTGATGGTGGGGGCGAACCCGAACATGGAGTTCGGCCTCGCCTTTTGCGAGGCGTCAGGGTTGTGTCTGATCCGCACCTCGGGCAACGCCGAGGACCTCGTCGAACTCGCCGCGCGCAACGCGGAGTCGATTGGCGCGGGACATTGCTTCATCATCTACCTGCGAAATGGCTTTCCGATCAACGTCCTCAATGCGCTGAAGAGTGTCCCCGAGGTCTGCACGATCTACTGCGCCACCGCTAACCCCCTCGAGGTGCTCGTCGCTCAGACCGATCTGGGACGTGGGATTATCGGCATCGTGGACGGTATGCCGCCCGCGGGCATCGAGACCCCTGCGGACCAGGCCAATCGCCGTGAATTGCTGCGTACCTTCGGTTACAAGCTCTGACCCACCCGCGCGAGGTCTGCAGGCGCCGCAACCACCGCACGCCTCTCGCGGCGAATCGCGCCCCGTGACCTCACCGGATTAGTGACCAATGGACGTCGCCGCGGCGCCCGTGCGACGTGTAGAGCGGGAATGAGGGAAGGAAGATCATGATCAGGCGACGCGGAATCTCGATGGTGGCGACGGCGGTACTGCTCTCGGTAGTGTGCGTGAGCGCGGCTTCGGCGAGTACCAGCGCGACGGCGGTGTTGAAGTCCGAAGCCTTGAGCATCGCTCAGATGCCCAAGGGTTGGACGGCCCAGCAGCCGACCTACAACTTGCGAATGGGTTGCTTGTCGCAACTCCTAGAGCCCAAGGGCGTCACGCGCACGCACCTCGTCGAGGTCCACTACCAGGGGAAAGGTGACGTACCCCAGTTGATCGAAACCCTGACGACGTATAACAACACCCCGCTGGCCTACCGCAAGATCGCGGCCGCTTCGGCGAGCTGCAAGAGGGTGTCCGGGACCCTCAAGGGATATCCGGTCACCGGCACGGTACGCACACTGGCCCTCGCGCGACAGGGCAATGAGAGCGTCGCCTACCTGATCGCGATGGCGGGCCAGCACCTTCGCTTCCAGGCGGATTATGTGATCGCACGCAAGGGCAACGTCGTGGTCACGGTCATCGAAGGGAACGTACCCACGGTGAATCTGACCCAGTTCCGCAACTTCGTCTCGACCGCGGTGGCCAGGGTCAAGTAGGACTCGTCGCGATGGCAATCGCGGGGGCGCCGCCGGGGCCGTCGTAGGCGGCCGTCAATGACGCTCGCGTCGGAGGCGAGTTCGTTTCGATGGCGTCGGGTTCTCGTGGACATAACGCGTGAGTGGCGCTTCTCGTGGACGTGTCGTGACTTGCGCCGAGTACCAGCGGGGCAGTGCCTTAGCATGAAGGTCATGAACATCATCGTGACCTCACTCAAGGGTGGGGTGGGCAAGTCGACCACCTCGATCTACCTCTGCGCGGCGGCGGTGGAGCGCGGCTACGACCCGGTCACGCTGATCGACGCCGACCCCCAAGCGTCCGCCGCGGAGTGGCTCGAGACCTGGCCCTGCGAGGGGGTGACCGTGATCGAAGCACCCTCGGAGCGAACGGCGACGCGGGCGATGGGCCGCACCGAGGGCCTCGTCGTCGTGGACACGCCGCCGGGTAATGAGCGCATCACCCAAGGAATCGTGGCGCTGGCCGACGCGGTGGTCATTCCCACGCGCGCCGGGGGCGTCGAGTACTCACGGGTCCTCGCGACGCTCGACCTGATCCCCACGGGAGTGCCGTACGGCGTGGTCATCGTCGCCGCGCGCCTGGGCACCAACGACCTGGACGCCGCGATCGCCTGGTGGAAGGAGCAGCGGGTGCCCGTGTGGGGGGTGATCCCCGAACGCGTCGCCATCGCCGCCGGACCCGAGGCCCGACTCAGCCGTGAGGGCATCGAGGGATACGACGCCGTGCTGCACCAGGCGCTGCGCGGCTGGATCTAGGTCGCGTCGCTACTTCCTCTCGTCGACGGCCTTCGCGGCGGCGAGGACGTCGGGGGGGACGACGGTGCCCGGACGATTGCGCGGGTCGTTCGTGAGGAAGCGACCGAGCACGGGGATCTCGGTGATGGACTCCGCGCGGAGGATCGCCGCGACCACGGGGACGAAGTTCTCGGCGGCCGGGTAGACGATGTAGCGCGGGAGCCACACGGGGTGGTACTTCGCATTGAACATCCACAGCGATTCGATGGGTAGGATCCCCGAGAGTCGCTTCAAGGTCCAGCGCTCGACCCGGGTGAAGGTTCCCTCGCCGCGTTCGCCGTCGAGGACCGACCGGAACGCGGCGAAGTTGAGACTGAGCCCCTGGGCCCCCTCGCCTCGCAGGTGTTCGATGGTCGAGCACAGGGCGTAGTCGATGAGTCCGTTGGGGTGCTCGCCGGGGTCGCGGCGCATCAAGTCCAGGGAGTACCCCTTGATCGCCGGCGACGGCACGAACTGGCACGCGGCCGCGGGTCGGCCGTCGGGTCCGTAGACGAGGGTCAGGAGGAGGCCCTTGTCCTTGGGGTCGAAGAGTCGACCCAGCATCATTGAGAACCCGCGCTCGCCCTCACCGCGACGCAACATCGAGATGAGTTCGAGAACGCCAGTGACCTGCGCGGGGTCGATGTCGGCGGGGTCCAGGAACTCCACGGTATAGCCGTGCTTCCTCAAGCGCGTGCAGGCCTGGCGCACCCCCTTCATCTTGCCGCCCTCGAGCGTGAAGTTCTGACAGTCGACGATGGCCTCGTCGCCCAGGTAGAGGTAGTGCATGCCCGCGGCGTGGTAGGTGGCGAGCCACTCCGCGCCCGCGCCCATGATGGCGATGGTCCATCCGCGGGCCTCGGAGAAGGCGCGAAAGGCGTTGAAGACCTCGGTGCGCTCGGCGTCGGGTCCGATCGGGTCGGGCGATACCAGCGCCACGCCGCCGTAGACGGCGTAGGCGACGAGGGAGTCGCGGAAGAAGAAGAACTGCTTGTCGTCGCGTAGCGCGAAGTAGTCCAGGGTGCCGCGTCCGTGGCGACGCACGATGTCGCGCGCGCGCAGCTCCGCCACGCGACGCTCGGCGCCACTTCCCGTGGAGGAGAGACGTCGATCGACCACGGGACGCGTGATGACGTAGATGGCGCTCACGATGAGCGAGACGCCGATCGTGACGAGGACCGGATCGACGAAGTCGGTCGAGGGGTCGGGCAGCGCGATGTTGTACTGGCCGAAGAGGCGCTCGGCGCAGGCGATGAGGACGACGCCGAAGTTCGGCAGGACGTAGTGTCGCCGCGTGGCCGCCTCGATGCCGAGGGCCCCCGCGAACACCGCGATGATCGCGATGATCACCAGGCGCGGCAGAATCGCGGCCGCCGTCGTTCGATCCGACGCCGCAAGGAAATGTCGACGCTCCACGATGAGGTAGGTGACGAGCGCCGCGGCCACCAGCGAGGCGGCGAACGAGCCGCCGCGTGCCAGGTGCGCGACGACCGTCAGCGCCAGGGCCGCCACCGCCACGAACCAGGCCCGGCGCTGGCCGCGCCGCACGCCGCGCGCGAGCATGATCATCGAGATTCCGGCGATGGCGGTGACCACCGCCGCCGATTGCGCCACCCCCAGGGGGAGGAAGCTGCGTACCAGGTGAAGTCGCGAACGCAGTGGGGGCGACGCGGTGACGGCCACGTTGATGAGACCGTCGAGGGCGATCAGCCCGCTGGCCCAACGCCGAACGGAACGCTGGCGGCGTTGGGCGAGGAGGCGGTCCTGCGAGACCGGAAAGGGTGCGCCGTGCGGCCACGAGCCCAAGGTGGTCGTCCCCTCGGGCGGGCCGACCTGGGTCGGGGGGCCGGCGACCAGGCGTTCGAGGAGGCGCGCGCGCGCCACGGGCGTCTGGCCGCCCAGGAGGCGGACCTGGACGTTGCTCGCCGCCTCGATCTCGACCACGCCCAAGCGCGCCACCGAGGTGAACACCGGGGGGAGCCCGAAGCGGCCCTCGCGCTTGATCAGTACTTTGCGCGAGGGGCCCGGGACGGCGCAGACGCCACGGTCGAGGAAAGCGAGGGCCGGCCTGGGCGCGCCACCGACGACCGCGCCCAGGCCGCCTCGCTCCACGATCCGTCGGGCGTAGTCGAGGGCGTCGACCTGGTCGATCAACGTGTTGGCCAGCGGTTCGCTCTCGGCGTCACCGTGGAGCGATCGACGGAAGCGTCGGCGCACCAGGAGGCCAGCGACCGCCACCACGAGGGCCTCGGCGAGGACCAGGATGAAGAGGTTGACGATCAGGTTGTCCCAGAAGCTGTTGGTGTGGGGGGCGTGGACGGCGTACTCGTGGTGGGTGAAGTGACCGATCAGTTCAATCGCCGAATTGAAGAGGTCGACGACGCCCAGGGCGACCAGGACCAACCAGACCCACGGGGCCAGGCGGCGGTACAGCACGCGCGACGCCACGAACGTCGTCAGCGCCGCTGGGTCCTCGAGGCGGTCGGCGTCGGCCCGGTCGGCGGCGTCCACGTTCTCGACGTCGACGCGGTGCGACCCGGCGGCGATGGCGAGGTCGCGCACGCCGTCGGCGGAGGCGACCTGGAGGATGAGGTCGCTCGCCACCTGGACACCGTGGCGCTCCAGTTCCTCGCGAGCCGCCTCGTCCGTGGCCAGGGCGGCGTCGTCGGAGCCGGGCAGGACGAAGACCCGGTGGTTCTCCTGGGCCACGAAGGAGCGCACCGCGGCCACGAAATCGGGGAGGTGCTCGAACGTGGCGCTGATCACCTCGCTCAGGTCCTGGTCGGGTCGCACGAAGAAGAGGTTGCCCGCGACCACGACGACGGCCGGGTCGTCGAGGTCGCCGAGGAGCGTCGTCAACTCCTTCACCGGACGGCTGCGGGTCTCGGTGCTCGCCGAGAGGCTCAGGTCACTCACGACGTAGACGTGGTGTCCATAGGGGATTGGTAGCGTGTGTCGTTCAATCGCTCCCATCACGTCTAGTCTCGCAGAGATTGATCCTTCTCATCTGGCCGAGAGAGTATGACGACTACGAACCCCCAAGAGCACTGGTACTGGCGCCGCGGACCTCTGGGCGCCGGGCCCGCCGTCATCGTGGACATCGACGGCGTCCTGGCCGACGCCGCCGGTCGACAGCACCTGCGCGGCTGGGGGGACTGGCGATCCTTCTTCGACGCCTGCGACCAGGACCCCCTCATCGCCGAGACGTCGCGACTCCTCGACCTGCTCGACCCGACGATCGCGGTGCTACTGGTGACCGGTCGACCTCGGCGGGTCCAGACCAAGACCGTGGAGTGGCTCGAGAGATTCGCGGTGCGCTGGGACCTGCTGGTGACCCGCGATTTCGGCGACTACTCCGGGGTCTCGGAGTTCAAGCGCGACGTACTGCACGACATCCAGTCGATGGGATTCGACGTGCGCCTGGCCCTTGAGGATGACCCCGGCAACCACGCGATGTACGTCGCCGAGGGGATCGCGTGTCTCTACATCCACTCGGGTTACTACCTCTGAGGGTGGGCGGGTCGCTCAGGTCGGCGTCGCGACGTCGACCTGGGTGAGGATCTCGCGCGCCGCGCGTCGACCCGACCCGATGCTCGCGGGGATACCGACCCCGTCGTACGCACTGCCCGCCAGGCGTATCGCGTAGGGGGCCAGGGCCTGGCGCGCGCGCGCGACCAACTGCACGTGGCCGACGTAGTACTGGGGTAGGCCCTCGGGCCAGCGCTGCACGCGAGAGGCGAGGGGCGCGCCGACTCGAGCGAGCACGGTCGCGAGCTCGTCGCGCACGCGCGCGACGAGGGCCTCGTCGCTCAGGGCCTCGCTACGTCGATCGTCGATACGACCCACGTGCGCGCGCACCAACACCTCGCCCTCACGGCGCAGGTGTTCCCACTTGCGGTCGAGGAAGGTCACCGCGGTCGTCATCATGACGTCGTCGTTCCACGCCGTGGCCAACGGGATGAGGACCCCCGTTCCCGTGGGCGGCAGCGTCGTGTCGCGCGCGTCGAAGACGAAGGTCACCATGGCCGCGCCGGCACTGTTCACGCTGGTGAGGTCGGTGAGCGAGCCGTCGAGGGTGCTAGTGAGCCGTCCCGCGGTCGGCGCGGGCGTCGCCAGGATGACCGCGCTGGCACCGGTCGCGGTGTCGTCGGTGTCGACCTCCCAGGGATAGAGGTTCGACGGCGTCGGACGGATCGCGCTCACCGACGCGTTCTGGCGCAGCACGACGCCGCGCTCGCGGAGTTGGCGCACCAGCTCCTCGACCAGTGAGGCGACGCCACCGCGCAGGGTCATGAACAGCGGACCGAGGACGCGCTCGGCCGCACCGGCGCCCGCGCCGGTGTCGGCGCGCAGCGCCTTCATCAGTGAGCCACCGCGTTGGGCGGCGGCGAAGAGGGCGGGGAAGACCGCCTCGGCCGAGAGCTCGTCGACACGACCGGCCTGGATGCCGCCGACCATGGGTTCGATGAGTTCGTAGGTCAGCTCGCTGCCGAGCTTGCGGCGCAGGATCGAGCCGATGCTCACGTCCTCGGTGACCTTCATCGTGCGCGGCGCGTGCTCGTCGCGCCACGCGGGCCAGCGCGAGCTCCAGGTGAGACCCTTCAACGACTTGAGGGACTTCGCGCTGGTGGGGACGCCGAGGGCGAGGCCGCCGGGCAGTTCCTGGAGCGCTCCCTTGAGCCAGATGGACGCCCCCGACGCGCAGATCGGCACGAGTTCCTCGTCGAGTCCGAGCTCGCGCGCGAGGGTGAGCGCCTCGGGGCGTCGGGCCAGGAACCCGTCGGGACCGAGGTCGATGGTGCGTCCGGCGAACTCCGCTCGGCGCAGCGCCCCCCCGAAGTGACCCGACGATTCGATCAATTCGATGCGCGGCGTCGACGCCGTGGGCCCCTGGGCCGCGCCCGAGAGTTCCCACGCGGCCGCGAGGCCCGCGATGCCCCCGCCCACGACGACGACCGAGGTCCGAGGAGTCACGCCCGGGCCATCACGATGTCGCAGAGGATCCCCACGAAGTCCGCGTCGTCATTGAGTGAGGCGGTGCGCACCAGGTGAAGGCCAATCTCGTCGGCGACCTCTTGGGCCTGGATGTCGATGTCGAAGAGCACCTCGAGGTGGTCCGAGACGAAGCCGATGGGACACGAGACGACGTCGGTGAGGCCCGACGCCCGCTTGGCGCGCAGGACCTCCAAGATATCCGGGCCGATCCAGGGGTCGGCCGTGCGTCCGGCGGATTGCCAGGCCACGTCCCAGTTGGTGATCCCCGCGAGTCGCGCGGCACCTTCGGCACTCGCGCGCAATTGCTCGGGGTAGTCGTCACCCTGGGCGAGGATCTTCTCGGGCAACGAGTGCGCCGAGAAGATGACCTCGCTAGTCCCGCGGCGCTCCTCGGGGATCCTCGCCAGGGCGTCGATGACCCGGCGCGCGATGAGATCCAAGAACCCCGGGGCGTCCCACCAGGCGCCGATCTCGTGGAAGGTGACCGTCGGGCCGAGCGCTTCGCGCGCGCGCACCATGTACTGGTCAGTCGACATCGACGATGAGTGCGGTGCGAGGACGAGGCCGATGACCTCGGTGATGCCGTCGGCCGCGAAACTGGGCGCGACGTCCTCGATCATCGGTGGTTCGTACTTCGAGCCGAAGCGCACGTCGAAGGCACCGGGTGCGCGCGCGTCCAGGGCCGCGGCGAGTCCGGCAACCTGAGCGGCCGTGCGCTGGGCCAGGGGGGACGTGCCACCGATCTGCGCGTAGCGACCCGTGAGCTCCGCCAACAACTCGGGAGTGGGCGGGCGGCCGTGGCGGATCCGCGTGTAGTAGGCCTCGACGTCCTCGGGCGTCGTGGGCGTGCCGTAGGCCATGACCAGAACGCCGATCGTCATCGTACGCCCGCCATTCCCTCGTCGTGGACCACCCGCACCACCGCCTCGAGCACCTCCGGGTCCGTCGCGGGGAGGACCCCATGCCCCAGATTGAAAATGTACCCGCTCTCGGTGCCCGCGCGCTTGAGCACCTCGCGCGCCGCGGCGACCCCCAACTCGACGCCGCCCAGGCAGCGCGCCGGGTCCAGGTTCCCCTGGACCGGCTTGGCGCAGCGGCGACGCCCCTCGTCGAGGTCGACACGCCAGTCGATCCCCATCACCGAGGTGCCCGCACTCGACATCAACGTCAGGAGTTCGCCGGTGCCCACGCCGAACAAGATGGTGGGCACGTCCAGGTCGGCGACGGCCTCGACGACCCGCTGGGTCGCCGGCAGGGCGAAACGAGCGTACTCGTCACGCGTCAGCGAGCCCGCCCACGAGTCGAAGAGTTGCAAGGCTCGTGCGCCGTGGGCGACCTGGGCGCGCAGGAAGGCGACGGTGATGGCGACGAGTCGGTCGAGCAACCGGTCGAACAGCGCGGGGTCGGCGTGCATGAGCGTCTTGATGACGGCGAAGTCGCGCGTGGGCGCCCCCTCCACGAGGTAGCTCGCCACCGTGAAGGGCGCGCCGGCGAAGCCGATGAGGGGCGTGTCGTTGGCGGCGAGACTCTCCACCACCAGGTCCACCGTCTGGGTCACGTGGGCGACGTCGGCGTCGGTGAGGTCGCGCAGACGCGCCAGGTCGCTGGCGTCGCGAAAGGGCTGGGCGATGACCGGTCCGCGTCCCGGGACGACGTCGACGCCGAAGTCGATCGCGTGATAGGGCACCACGATGTCGGAGAACAGGACGGCGGCGTCCACCCCGTAACGCCGCACGGGCTGCAGCGTGACCTCGCAGGCGAGAGCGGGGTCGGCGATGGCGTCGAGGATCGATCCCGTGCCGCGTAGTGCCCGGTACTCGGGCAGGGAACGTCCGGCCTGGCGCATGAACCAGACCGGGACGCGATCGACGCTCTCGCCGCGGCAGGCTCGGAGGAATACAGGGTCGTTCACGGGGCTCCTTTGACGGCCCACAGCCTATGTCGCGCGGCTGCGTTCGACCCGAGGGCACCGCGGCGGGGAAGTCCCCTAGACTCGTCAAACGCTATTTGCGAGCACCAGGAGAGGTCCGTTGGCACACGAGCGCGAGATTTCAGAGGAGCAGGCGTTCCTCGACCGAGCCTTGGACGCCCTGGACCACATGCGCGACGAAGCGCGTTCGCTGCGTGACTCCGCCGCGGTGGCCACGATGCGCGGCGCGGGCGACCTCGTCGAACGCGACGTCGTGATGGGCACCGCGCTCAATCGACTCGACCAGCTGGCGATTGGCGACCAGGCCCTCTTCTTTGGACGCATCGACTACCTGGACAAGCACGATGGGCCCGGCGACACGTACCACGTCGGACGCCTCGCGGTCTCCGACGGCGAACTCAATCCGCTGGTGGTCGATTGGCGTGCGCCCGTGGCGGAGGCCTTCTATCGGGCGACCGGGGTCGAGTCCCTGGGCTTGGCGCGACGGCGCCACGTGGCGATTCGCGCCCGCGAGGTGCTGAGCGTCGAGGACGAGTACTTCGCCAACGAGTGGGGCGAACTCCAGTTGCCCGACGCCGACCAGCGTGAGGCGACCGACGAGGGGCTCCTCGACGGGGGACTGGCCCTGGGTGGCCCCGGTGCGCTGCTGGCGGCGCTGGGCCGCGCGCGCACGGGACGCATGGGTGACATCGTCGCCACGATCCAGGGCGAGCAGGACCAGATCATCAGACACCCCCTGGCGGGGGTGCTCCTGGTCCAGGGCGGGCCCGGCACGGGAAAGACCGCCGTCGCCCTGCACCGAGCGGCGTATCTGCTCTTCACCCATCGCGCGACCCTGGAACGCCAGGGCGTGCTGGTCGTGGGACCCAATCCCTTGTTCCTCAACTACATCGAGAACGTGTTGCCCTCGTTGGGCGAGTCGGGGGTCACCCTCTCGACGATCTCGGGACTGGTGACCAACGTGGAGGTCCGCGGTCGCGACGACGAGGAGGTCGACCGCTTGAAGGGCGACGCGCGCATGGCGACGTTGTTGGCGCGGGCGTTGCGCACTCGCCAGCGACCCCTGCGCCGCGAGGTGTCGATCCCCGTGGGTCGCGCCATCGTCGTCGTGCGGCCCGAGGATACCGTCGACCTCGTGGAACGCGCTCGTCGACGACCTGGTAACCACAACCAACGACGCTCGGCCGTCGGGCGTGAGCTCGCCGCGCACCTGGCGTCGCGTTATCACCGTCGCTTCGCACGCGACTTCGACGACGAGACGGGAGCGCTCAACGAGCTGGCCGACCAGATCCGTGCGACCCACGAGTTCAAGCAGATGCTGCAGCGGATCTGGCCGCGCCTCTCGGGTCAGGACCTCCTGCACGACCTGTTCGGCGCTCCGGCGCTACTGAAGGCGGCCGGACGCGACCTCTTCAGCGACGAGGAACTCGCCCTGCTCGAGCGCCCGCGGAGCGCCACGCTCGAGGAGATCCGGTGGACCAAGGCCGACGCGGCGCTCATCGACGAGGCCCGCGTCCTGCTCGGTCCGCGCAAGAGGCCGCGATCGCTCGTCAAGCCCCTCGAGAGTGCCCTCCTCGACGGGGTGGACCTGGACGCCTTCTCGGCCGACGTGCGCGCGGCGGCCCTGCGTGAGGCTCAGGGCCTCGCCTCGAACGTGAGCGCCGAGCTCGACGAGGCCGAGTTCGTCACCTACGGCCATATCGTGGTGGACGAGGCCCAGGACCTCTCGCCCATGGAGTTGCGCGTGCTCAAGCGGCGCGACCTCACCGGTTCGATGACGATCGTCGGCGACATGGGCCAGGCCACCACGGCGTCGTCCTCAGCCTCGTGGGACGCGGTGCTCGAGGTGCTCGAGCCACGCCGCGCACCCACTCGCGTGGACCTCACGGTCAGCTATCGCACCCCCGAGGAGGTCCTCGACTTCGCCGCGCCCACCCTACGCGCGGCGGCGGCGGAGGTGGAGGCGCCCCGGCCGGTGCGCCGCGCCGGCTCCACGCCGATCGTGGAGGTGGTGGACGAGCACGACTTCGCCTCGGCCCTGGTCGACGCGGTGCGCCGCGAGACCGAAGCGGTGGCGCCCGGACGGGTCGCGGTCATCGTCGCCTCTTCGCGCGTCGAGGAAGTCATAGAAATTCTCGACGCGGGGGGCATCGCCGCGGTGGACCCGCGCGATCAGGAATCGCGGGGCTTGGGGGCGGACCTGGTGGTGCTGGGGGCCGACGCCGCGAACGGTCTGGAGTTCGACGCGACGATCGTCGTCGAGCCCGCGCAGATCGCCCGACGCGGGGCCGGCACCGACGAGAAGTTCACGCCGCGGGGACTGCGCACCCTCTACGTCGCCATGACGCGTCCGACACGACGCCTGGCGATACTCTCCTGCGGCGAGCTGCCCGAGACCATCCGATAGCGCCTATTCGTGCGGAACGTCACGAGCCCCCCGCGATTTTTGGTAGAACTTAAGGCGTGAGTCAGGCGATTCCCCTCAGTAGCCTGGCGGAGCAAGAGAAGATCGTCCACGATCGTCCTCCGATGTTGGCCATCGGCGTGATGATCTGGCTCGGCAGCGAGCTGATGTTCTTCTCGGGACTCTTCGCCGCGCTGTTTACCATCCGAGCGCACCTCGCGGCGTGGCCCCCCAAGGGGACCCACCTCGACGTGCTGCAGTCGGGCATCTTCACGATCCTGCTCGTGGCGTCGTCGTTCACGATGCAGTACGCCGTGTGGC
>JAGXBH010000030.1 GCA_018971185.1 Acidobacteriota bacterium | reverse complement strand
TCCTCGCGCGCAAGGTGGGCGAGGAGGCGGTCGAGACCGCCGTCGCGTCGCTCGCCGAGAGCGACGAGCGATTCGTGGCCGAGGCCGCGGACCTGTGGTTCCACTTGCTGTTGTTGCTGCGCAGTCGCGGGGTCGACCCCGCGGACGTAGAGGACGAGTTGCGTCGCCGCGAGAGGTAGTGACGCCTAGGGTCGAAGCGTGAGATGGCGCCTCAAGGTGGTGGGAGCACTACTGGGTGGATCGATCGCGGCGACCCTGGTGACCCCGTCGTCGGGCTTCGCCGCGACGAACCTCGACTGCGCCACGCGGATGGTCGCGCAGTGGTCCCTCACCCGGGTCGCGCGCGAGACGGTGGTCGTCTCGGCCCAGGCCGCGAGCGCGGCAAGCCTGCGCGCCGCGGCGGCGCAGGGCTACGGGGGCTTCCTCCTCTTCGGGGCGAGTGCGCCGGCGTCGCTGCCGCGCACCGTGAGGTCCCTCGGTGCCCTCGAGCCCGACCACCTCGCGCCGATGATCATGACCGACGACGAGGGCGGGGGCGTCATCCGCCTGGCGAACCTCGTGGGGCACTGGCCGTGGGCCTTCGACATGGGTGCCACGATGTCACCCGCGCGCATCGAGCTCCAGGGCCGCCAGGTGGGCGCGGCGATGGCGCACGCCGGACTCAACGTCGACCTCGCCCCCGTCGCGGACGTGGACGGTCGCGCGGTGTGGCCGGGGGCGAGCAACCCCGACGGCCTACGCTCCTTCGGCGCCTCGCCCGAGAGGGACGGTGCCGACGTCACGGCCTTCGCGACCGGGTTGCGCGCGGCGCACGTGCTCGCGGTGGTCAAGCACTTCCCCGGACTGGGCCACGCGTCGGGCAACACCGACAACGCTCCCGCGACGACGCAGCCGTGGGCGGTGCTGCAACGAGGTGGCCTCGTGCCGTTTCGTCAGGCCATCGCGGGCGGCGTGCGCGCGATCATGATGTCCAACGCGTCGATCCCCGGACTGACGACGCTGCCCGCGGGTCTCTCGAGCGTCGCGGTGGGACGACTGCGCCACCAGCTCGGGTTCACCGGACTGGTGATGAGCGACGCTCTCGACGCCGGAGCGATCTCGGCGCGACACCTGAGCGTGGCCCAGGCCTCGGTCGACGCCCTCGCCGCCGGCGTCGACCAGGTCCTGAACGGCAACCCGGCCTCGCCCGCCCTGGCGTTGCAGACGGCGTCCCTGACGACCGCGGCCCTCGTCGCCGCCGTGGCGCAGGGCACGCTGACGCGCGCCCGACTGGTGGCGGCCGCCGCGCAGGTCGTGGCGTCGACGCACGCCCTCGTCTGTTGACCCGACCCCGACGCGCCCGTGGCGATCAGAGATAGTGCGGCGGCACCTCGTGCTGGTCGCGGCGGGCGCGACGCAACTCCTCCTTGAGTCGCGCCACCTCCGCACGCAACTCCTCGACGAGTCGACGCAACTCCTCGGGGGTGGGTTCGCTAGTGGGTTCGGGGGTCACGAGTCGCGGTCGCTCACGGGAAGAGCCCGCGCAGGCGCGTCGCCTCGGCGATGCGCTCGACGCCCACGGCCAGTGCGGTCTCTCGCAGGTTGACGCCGAGTTCGCCGTGGCGGATCCAGATGGCGTCGAAGGCCTCGTGCATCGTCTTTTCGAGTCGCTGGTGGAAGAGCTCCTTCTCCCACATGTATCCCTGAAGGTCCTGGGCCCATTCGAAGTAGGAGGCGACCACGCCGCCGGCGTTGGCCAGGACGTCCGGGACCACGGGGACGCCGCGCTCGTGCAGGACGGCGGCTCCCTCGCCGGTGGTCGGACCGTTGGCGGCCTCGACCACCACCGAGGCGGTGATCGTCTCGGCGACCTTCTCGGTGATGACGCCACCGAGGGCGGCGGGGATGGCGATGTCCGAGGGGACCGACCAGAACTGGTCGGGGTCCACCGTGTCCGAGCCCGGCAGTCCCACGACGGTGCCGGCTTCGCCGTAGTGGCGGGCGAGGGCGTCGGGGTCGATGCCTTCGGGCACGTGGATCGCGCCCTTGACGTCGGCCACGGCGACGACCTTCATGCCGCGCTCGCTCAGCAGCTTCACGAGCGGGGAACCGACCTTGCCGTAACCCTGGACGATGACGCGCTCGTTCTCGGGGGAACGCGCGAGGTTCTTCAGCAACGCCAAGGTGCAAATCGTCACGCCGAGCGACGTCGCCCCCGCGTGGCCCAGCGTGCCGCCGATGGCCAGGGGCTTACCCGTGACGACGCCGGGGGCGGAGTAGCCGCGCAGCATGGTGATGGTGTCCATGATCCAACTCATGACCTGGGGATCGGTGTTGACGTCGGGGGCCGGGATGTCGGTCTCGGGTCCGATGACCGGCGCGATGGAGAAGGCGTAGCGACGGGTGAGTCGTTCGAGCTCCGCGGGTGAGAGTGTCGTCGGATCGACGCGCACGCCACCCTTGGCGCCGCCGTAGGGAATGTTGACGACGGCGCACTTGATCGACATGTCGGCACTCAACGCGGCGATCTCGTCGACGTTGACGCTCTGGTGGAACCGGATGCCCCCCTTGCCCGGGCCGCGCGACGTGTCGTGCTGGATGCGCCAGCCGGTGAACATCTCGACGTTGCCCGAATCCATGCGCACCGGGACCGCCACCTCCAGGATCCTCTCGGGGGTGATGATGCGCTTGATCATCCCCTCGTCGAGTTGGAGCAGGTGTCCCGCTCGTTCGATCAGGGACGAGACATGGGTCCAGGGATTGAAGTCCTCGGACACCGACTCATTGGGACGCGTGACCACGTTGTCACCAGCCTTTGAATTGTGGAGGACCGTGTCGCCCTCTCGACCAGCGTAGGGGAGATGGCGTCGCGCGGGGTGAATCGAAGGTCCCAACGTGAACGCGCCGCCTCAGCGGGTGGCGTCGCGCCCCCCCGAGGCCAACCACGCGTCGTACATGGCGGCGTAGGCGCCCCCGCGCTCCCTCAGCTGGGCGGGGGTCCCGACCTCCTTAACGCCGCCGCCGTCGATGACCACGATGCGGTCGGCGCGCTGGGCGGTCGTGAGGCGGTGCGCGATCAGGATCGCCGAGCGACCCTCGAGCAGTCGGTCGAGGGCGCGCTCGATGACCGTCTCGCTGGCCAGGTCGAGCGAGGACGTCGCCTCGTCGAGGATGAGCACCCGCGGGCGCGCCAGGAACGCGCGCGCCAGGGCGAGCAACTGGCGCTCCCCCGAGGAGAGCGTCTGGCCCCGTTCGTGCACCACGGTGTCGAGACCGTCGGGCAGTCTCTCGACGAGCTCGCCGAGGCCCACCACGTCGACGGCCTCGGTGACCTCGGCGTCGGTGATGCCCGCCCGACCGAACTTGAGGTTGTGGCGGATGGTCCCCGCGAAGAGGAAGGGCTCCTGGGGGACCACGCCCAACTGTGAGCGCAGTGAGCGCAACGTCACGTCGCGCACGTCGACGCCGTCGATCAACACGCGTCCGGCGGTGGGGTCGTAGAACCGGTTGGCCAGTTTGGCCAACGTGGACTTGCCCGCCCCGGTCGGTCCGACGAAGGCCACCGACTCGCCCGGGGCGATCTCGAGGTCGACGTCCTCGAGTACGGGTCGCGAGGGGTCGTAGCCGAAACTCACGCGCTCGAAGGTGAGGCGCCCTTCGACCGTGGGCAAGTCTCTCGCGTCGGGTGCCTCCTCGACGCTGGGCGGCGTCGCCAGGAGCTGGCGCAGTCGCGTCACCGAGGACCGTCCTTGCTGCAGTGAGCTGTACTGCTGGACGAGGAGCTGGATGGGTTGGAAGAAGCGGTTCAGGTACAGCAGGAACGCCACGAGCGCACCCAGGCTGAGCTGGTGGCGCAGGACCCGCTCGCCACCGATGCCCAGCAGCAGCGCCTGGCCGAGGATGCCGATCATGATCGTCGCGGGTCCGTAGATGGCGTTGACGCGGCCCGTGTAGAGGTTCGCGTCGCGGTAGGCGCCGACCACGTGGCGATGGTTGGTGATGTTGCGACGTTGGCGGTTGTGCGCGGTGACCACGCGGATGCCGTAGAGGGACTCGGACAGGTCGGCGAGGACGTTGGCGATGCGGTCGCGACTGAGGAGGTAGCCGGTCTCAGAGGCGCGGTGGAACCAGATCGAGAAGGCCACCAGCAGCGGCACCACCCCCAGCACCGTCCACGCGGCGAGGGTGGCGTCGAGGCTGAAGAGCACCACCGTGATGACAACCATGGTGAGGCCCTGCAAGGCGAAGGAGCTGATGCCGTCCTGGATCAGCTGCTGGAGGTTCTCGATGTCGCTGGTCATGCGACTCATCAGGACGCCCGCCTTCTCGTCGCCGAAGAAGTCCAGGCTGAGTCGCTGGAAGTGCGTGAAGACGCGGATGCGCAGGTCGTGCATGATCCGCGACGCGAGGGTGCCCGTGACCGTCGCCCCGACACGCTGGGCGTAGGCCGAGAGCACGGCGAGGAGCAGGTAGAGCGAGGCGCAGGCCACGACCACGCCCATCGAACGGTGCCCGGGCAACATGCCGTTGTTGATCGCGTACTCGGTGAGGAGCGGCCCCGCCTGCAACAGCAGGCTCGTCACGATGACCAGGAGCGAGCCGTAGACGACGAGGCGCGGGTAGGCCCGCAACATCCGCGCCAGCGTGAGCGGGCGCCGCTCGACCTCGTCGGGTCGCTGGTGGAAGTGGATCGCCGACGGCGGGTGGTCGGGCTCGCTCGCGAGCAATCGCTGCGCCTCGTCGGCCAGCTCGCTCGGGATCCCGCCGAAGGGCAGTCCGGTCGCGGTGCCGCGCCCGGCGAACATCGCGCCCCCGCCCCATCCGCCGCCCCAGGCCATCAGCCCTCCTGCGCCATCGTCTGGGCGAGGATCTCGGCGTAGAGGGGGGAGTTTTCGAGCAGCTCCTGGTGCGTGCCGTCGGCGACGACGCGGCCCTCGTCGAGCACGATGACGCGCCGCGCCAGCGCGATGGTGGAGATGCGGTGCGCGATGATGATGGTCGTGCGCGAGGCCATGAGCGCCCCCAGGGCCCGGTGGATGGCGGACTCGACGTGGACGTCGATCGCGCTGGTGGCGTCGTCGAGGATGAGGATCGGCGGGTTGACGAGCAGGGTGCGCGCGATGGCGATCCTCTGGCGCTGGCCGCCCGAGAGGGTGTACCCGCGCTCGCCGACCACGGTGTCGTAGCCGTCGGGCAGCGCCGTGATGAAGTCGTGGGCCGCGGCGGCGCGCGCGGCGGCCTCCACCGCGTCCCTCGAGGCGTGGGGGAGGCCGTAGGCGATGTTCTCGTGCACGCTCACCGAGAAGAGGAAGGGCTCGTCGAGCACGACGCCGACGTTCTGGCGTAGCGAGTCGAGGGTCACGTCACGCACGTCGTGAGCGTCGATGCGCACGGCGCCCCCGTCGACGTCGTAGAAGCGCGTCACCAGGCGCGCGACCGTCGACTTGCCCGCGCCGGTGCGCCCGACGAGGGCCACGGTCTCTCCCGCCTCGAGGTGCAGGTCGAAGTCGCTCAGGACCTCGAGGCCGGCGCCGTAGCCAAAGCGCACGTGGTCGAAATCGAGCGCGCCGCCCACCTCGACGAGGTCGTAGGCCCCGGGGCGCTCGACCACCTCGGGGTGCTCGTCGAGGATCTCGAAGATCCGTTCGGCGCTGGCCTTGGCGCGCTGTCCCATCATCACCAGCTGGCCCAGCATCATGAAGGGTGCTTGGAGCATGAGCAGGTAGGCGTTGAAGGCCAGGATCGCCCCGACCCCGAGCGTGCCGTGGATGACCATGTAGCCCCCGAAGGCCAGGACCAGCGCCAGACCCAATTGGGGCAGGTTCTGCACCCAGGGTGACCACTGCCCGCGGATCCGGGCGTCCTTGACGTAGGCCCAGGCCAGGCGCTCGGCGGCGTCGGCCAGCCGGTTGATCTCGGCCTCCTCCTGGGCGAAGGCCTTGACGACGCGCACCCCGTTGACGTTCTCGTCGACGATGGTGGCGACGTCGGCCAGGCGCGCCTGGGTGATCCAGGAGATGGGAAAGAGCACCCGGCGCATCTTGATGCCGACGACGTAGAGGATCGGCATCACGACCATCGCGATACAGGCGAGGAGCGGGTCGATCTTGAGCATGAAGCCGAAGGCCAACACGCCGATGCAGGCCTGGACGACGATGAGGGGCGCGAAGGTCGAATACATCTGGACGCTGCGGATGTCGGAGTTGGCCCGACTGATGAGCTGGCCGGACTGGACGCGGTCGTAGAAGCTGAAGCTGAGCCACGTGAGGTGCTCGTAGATGAGCGAACGCAGGTCGGCCTCCACCTCGTAGGCGGTGCGGTAGAGGTAGTGGCGTGACAGGATGCCGCTGACGCCGGCGAGGACGCCGAGTGCGATGATCTCGATCACCACCCGGTGCAGGGTCGTCGTGTGGTGGGCCAGCGCGTTGGTGATGGCCCCGTTGAGCAGGTTGGGGACCAGGGTCTGGAAGATGAGGCTCGCGAAGGACAGGACGATGGAGGCAACGAAGGTCGCGCGGTGCGAGGCGATGATCGGCAGGATCCGTCGCCACCACGACAGCGCGGGGTCGCGCGAGATCTCGGCGCGCGGTCCGCGGTAGGTCGAGCGCACGCCGCCCAGAGGGTTGGCGTCGGCCGCTCCCCGGTCCGTCGGGGGCGCGGGGGGATTCGACACCGGGACATCGTAACGGTGACCCGTGACGCGCGGGCCGCGGGACTCGATCGTCTCCGCGCGACCCGTCATCGAAGGCGTAAGGTGACCACGTGCCCACTCCGCTCATCGTCCAACACCCCGTCGTCGAGGACAAGGTCCGACAGATTCGCGACAAGGCGACCACCAACGCGGACTTCTTGCGCCTGTCGGGTGAGATCTCGCGATTCCTCGCCTACGAGGCCTTCCGCGACATCCCGGTCACGGCCACCACCGTGGACACCCCGGTGGTCGACGGCGCGCCCGCGGTGCGCATCGACACGCAATTCGTGATCGTGCCGATCCTGCGCGCCGGTCTGGGGATGACCCCGGCGGTGCAGGAGGTGCTCCCGCGACACCGCGTGTGCCTGGTGGGGTTGCGCCGCAACGAGACCACGCTGCGAGCCGACGTGTACCTCGACGGGCTTCCCGAGGACCTCGAGCGCGCCCCGGTGGTCCTGTGTGACCCGATGCTCGCCACGGGCGGCTCGCTCATCCAGGTCCTCGACATGTTGCGTCAGCGCAACGCGGGCGCCATCACCGTCCTGTGCCTGATCGCCGCCCAGCCCGGTCTGGCGGCGGTGCGCGCGGCGCACGGTGACGTGCGCATCGTGGCCGCCGCACTCGACCAGGAGTTGACGGCGATCGGCTACATCACGCCTGGTCTGGGTGACGCGGGCGACCGACTCTTCGGCCCCCCGGTTCGCTGATCAGAGGCCGATATCTTCGTGCCAGAGTTCGGGTCGTTCGCGGATGAACTCGCCCAGGAGGGCGGTGCACTCGGGGTCGTCGAGGAGCAGGACCTCCACGCCCAACGACGCCAGCCACTCGTGCCCGCCGTGGAAGTTCGTGGCCTCGCCGATGACGACGGCGCCGATATTGAACTGTCGAACGAGGCCCGAGCAGTACCAGCACGGCGAGAGGGTGGTCACCATGACGGTCTCGGCGTAGTCGCGACGCCGCCCGGCGCGTCGAAAGGCGTCGGTCTCGGCGTGCAGCGACGCGTCGTCGTCCTGGACGCGACGGTTGTGTCCGGCCCCCAGGAGTTGTCCGGTGCGCGTGAAGAGCGCCGCGCCGATGGGTATGCCCCCCTCGGCCAGGCCGGTGCGGGCCTCGTCGCGGGCGCGCGCGAGCATCTCGACGGCCAACTCTCGTGCTAGGGGCTCTCGTGGGGTCATGGTTTCAGTATGCTCCAAGTGCGTGAGTCATCCCACGTACCCGGTCGCGATCGGCTCCCAGCGCGTCGAACTGCCGGTCGTCTCCTTGTCGGCGGACCTGGCGCTGGCCCTGTTGATCACGGTGGACATGGGGGTGGAGTTCATGCGCCGCGCCGGCGAGGAGTTGGCGCGTCTGATCGCGCCCCACGACATCGATATCGTCGTCACCGTCGCCACGATGGGCATCCCCGTGGCGATCGAGGTCACGCGCGCCCTGGGTCTCGACCAGTACGCCATCTTGCACAAGACCCCCAAGATCCATCTGGCCGACGCGGTGAGTGAACCGGTACGTTCCATCACGACCGACGCCACGCAGCGATTGCTCTTCGACCGTGCGCGCGTGGGCGACGTGGCGGGTCGCCGCGTGGCCATCGTCGACGACGTGATCTCGACCGGCGCCTCGACCGGCGCGGCGCTGCGTCTCCTGCGCTCGATCGGGGCCGACGTCGTGTCCATCGGCACGCTGGTCACCGAGGGGTCCCAGTGGCGCACGTCCCTGGGCGAGGACGCGTCAGGAGTGCACGCCCTGGCGTCGATTCCGCTCTTTCGTCCCGACGGGGAGGGTGGCTTCGTCGAGGACTGGATCGGCTGAGGCGGACCGCGCCTCACAAGGGCGGCGCAGAGGTACGTGGGCGCGGCGGTCGCTCCGTCGCGGTCACCCCGAGGAACCGTATTCGTCGACCTGGATAGACTGCGCCATGGTCTCGGGTTCGTCGGCGCGGCGCGCCCTGGCGAATCGCCAGTTCGCCCTGTTGTGGGGTGGCCAGTCGGTGTCGCGTCTCGGCGACGGCGTCATGTCGGTGGCGTTGCCGCTCCTCGTCCTTCAGACGACCAACAGTTCGAGGGACCTGGGGATCGTGGTGGCCGCGCGGCTGGTGCCGACGGTGGCGTTCCTGCTCCTCGGGGGAGCGGTGAGTGACCGCGTCTCGCGCCGCCTCGCGATGTTGACCTCGGACGTGGGCCGCGGTGTCGTCAGCACCGTCCTGGGCGTCCTCGCACTCGACGGACGCCTGGGTGTCGCGGGACTGTTGTGGGGGGCGGTGTGCTTTGGCCTCTTCGACGCCCTCTTCTACCCGGCGTCGACCGCACTCGTTCCCGAGGTGGTGGCGCTCGAGGACCTGACCACGAGCAACTCCCTCAACCGGTTCTCCGGGTCATTCGCCAGTGGTCTCCTCGGCCCTCTGGTCGGCGGAGTGATCGCGTCCACCATTGGCGTGTCGTGGTCGCTCATCATCGACGCCGGGACCTTCGTCGTGTCCGCGGGGTGTCTGATCGCGATGCGCGCGACGCCGCGTCCGGCGTCGTCGGGGAGCAACGTGAGGAGTGACATCCGCTCGGGACTGTCGTACTGCCGACGCACCCCGTGGTTGATCTGGTCGATCGCCGTGGCGGGACTGGCCAACGCCCTGGTCTTCTCACCCCTGGCGATCATGACGCCCCTGCTCTTCAAGCGCGTCCTGCATAGCGCGAACTGGGTGGTCGGGGTCGGCTTCGCCGCCATGGGGCTGGGGGGACTCTGTGGTGCGCTCCTCACTATGACGCGGCGTGTGCCGCGCGCGCGGGTGCGCACGATGTGGCTCGCGTGGAGCGCGGCCCCGCTGTTCAGCGTTCTCATGGGCGTGGCGCGGTGGACAGCGCTCGCCGTGGGTTGCGCCTTCGTGGTGGGGGCGCTCTTGGTGGTGGGCAACGTGCTTTGGGACTCGCTGATGCAGGCCGAAGTGCCCGCCGATCTCTTGGGCCGCGTGTCGTCGGTCGACTGGACGGTGTCGCTCGGTCTCTCGCCCGTCGGCGTGGCACTCGCGGGGGTGATGGCGGGCGTCGTCGGCGTGCGGGCCACCATGGTCGTTCCCGCCCTCGCGGTGTGCGTCTCGGCGGTGGCGGTCCTGGCGAGCGTGCGCTCGATCAGCGCCCCCGACCGGCGTGCGAGTGAGGCCGAGAACTGAGTCCTGACTCCTCGAGGACTTAGACCCTCGGCTCGAGCTCTCGCTGGCGTTCGACCTGACGCGCGACGTTGCCCGTGGCCTTCTCGAGCACGAAGTAGACGAGGGCGGCCGAGAGGATGCCGAAGAAGACCGACATGTCCGCGCCACCGAACCACCCGGCCGGTCCACAATTGGCCTGCGCCGTGCCCGTGCAGTAGAACGCGCCGAAGTGGTTGGAGAAGGGCGTCATCCAGTGCAGCGGGAAGTTGACCGGTGGCGGGGCCTTGGAGTACGCGGTGGTCGCCAGCACCAGCCCCACGACGAAGGCGATGATCGCGTTCCAATTGAACCCCGACGAGCCCCAGTAGATGCTGTCGGGGGTGACCTTTTGCATCTCGGCCGCGTTGTAGCGGTAACGTCGCAACATCCAGTCGGTGATGTAGACGCCGAACCACGGGGCGATCCAGACGATGATCACCCCGACGAAGTCCTTCATGTAGAGCGAGAACGACGAGCCGAAGGTCGCCCAGATGGTGAGGGCGCCCGCGATGATCGAGTCCATGACCACCGCCTGGTATCGCTTGAGGCGCAGTCCCATCGCCTGCACCGAGACCCCCGAGGAGTACAGGTCGAGCGAGTTGATGCCGAAGAGCTGGACGATGGCGAAGACTAAGAAGACCACGACGAACCACGACGGTAGACCCTTTTGGTGGTAGAGCGCCTGGAAGGGGTTGGCGCTGTTCCACACGCCGCTCGTGGAGAGGAAGCTGAAGGCGAGGGCACCCATGGTCATCATGGCGATCTCGGGCAGGGCGGTGCCGAGGAAGATCCAGCCGACGACCGAGCTCTTCTTGGATTCGCGCGGGAGGTAGCGCGTGTAGTCGTTGCCGCACTCGGTCCAGCCCAGTCCCGAGAGGGCGATGGTGAAGGCGAGGCCCGCGCTGTAGGGCTCCCAGCCGTGCGCGAAGACGAACACGCCGCCGGGGTGGGCGTGGCGCGCCTCGAAGAAGACGAAGACCGCGAAGATGGCGGCGAAGGGGATGATCAACGCGCGCAGCACCTTGACCATGGTGGCGTGTCCGAGGTAGGGCATGATCGCCTGGATCGCGGTCGCCACGACGATGAAGATCACCTTGACCGCGCTGCCCGGCTCGTAGCCCGCGTACTGGGTGAGGACGATGGCGGCCGCCACGATGAGGATCAGGCCCTCGGTCTCGAATCCCAGCTGGGTGATCCAGTTGAAGAACGACACGACGCGCGAGCCCCGCGTGCCGAAGGCCGCTCGCGAGACCGTGAACGCCGTCGTCCCCGTCTCCTGCCCCTGTAAGGACGCCACGCCCAGTAGGAGGAAGGACAGGTTGCCGATCACGATGATGCTCATGGCCGTCCAGAAGCTGAAGCCGAAGCCCATCAGGAGGGCGCCGTAGACGAAGTACTCGACGTTGATGGCCGAGCCGGCCCACATCGCGCCGATGTTGCGCGGCGTCGCCCAGCGCTCGTTCTCGCCGATGAAGTCGATCCCGTGGGTCTCGATCCTGAATGCCTCGTCGCCGGTTGAACCGTCGTGAGATTGCGTGATTGCCACGGATGGACCTCCCTGTTGTCCTTTGGTGGAGACGACGACGTGGGGTGCTCGTCGCTTCGCGACAGTCTTACCGAAAACTTATCGGGGTGCGCGCGAGATTCTGTTAATTCTCCGCTCTTTATTAGCGGCCCTTTAGTCCGGTCTTGGTGACGTCTCACCTCGCGCCCGCAGACTGGAGGGGTCGCTCGTTCGACCAAGGAGGAACCAATGTATCGACCCAAGAAGAAGAAGTTCGTCCGCGGCGTGAGCGCCGCCTCCGTCGTCGCCGTGGGTGCCGCAGTCGGACTGGGGGTGATGGTCCTGCACCAGGGCGCCACCAACCCGGTGCTCTCGCCCAGTGGCTCGGTCAGCGCGAGCGCCACGGGTGCTCCCGCGACGACCCCCACGTCCACGAGCGCCACCTCGACGAGCGCCACCGCCACGCCCGCGTTCCACATCGTGGGGCTCGCGCGGCGCCACGACGACTCGAGTTCGGGCACCGAGTCGGGCTCCTACGGCGACAACTAGCCCACCGGGGAGTTCGCGCTGGGCGCGGGGCTGATGCGCCCCTCCACCCGGCGCCAGAAGTACAGCGTGGAGATCGCCAGGCCCGAGGACACGACGGCCACGAGGGTGAAGGGCAGTGCGCTGTCGATCGTGAACAGGTAGCCCGAGGACACCGCGGCCAGCGCCATGGACGCCGTGGTGGAGGTGGCGTAGAGCCCCTGGCGTCGCGAGAGTTCGCGCGACTGCGCGCCCTGGCTGAGCAGTGAGGCGATCGAGGGCGACGACAGGGCCGAGCCGATGGACTCGAAGGATCCGAGGAAGAGCATCGCCACGTTGTTGTGAATGTGCGGGTACGTCGCCAGGAACGCCGCGCCGTTGAGCAGTCCGTAGAGCGCGATCAGTCGACGGTTGAGGTGGTCGGCGATCCACCCCCCGACCCGGCTCAGCAACACCCAGGGCAGGCAGAACATCGTCCAGCTCAGGCGGATCTGCAGGGTGGTGGCGTGGTGCGCGTGCATCAAGAGGCTCCAGCACGTCTCGTAGACCCCCACCGCGAGACCCACCGCGGCCGCGGCCACCAGGGCACCGACGAAGGGCCGGTTCCAGTGCATCGGGGGCAGCGGCGAGGGGTCGTAGGCCTCGTCGCCCAGGTTGGTGTTGAAGGCGACCACGGCCGCACCGAGGCTGATCACGCCGGTCACGAAGAAGACCCAGCCCAGGTCGCTCACCGAGGCCACGATGCCCGCCATGGGCCCCACGGCGGCCCCCATCAACTGCGCGGCGAGGATGCGCGACACCGCGCTGCCGCGTTCGCGTTCGGCGAAGAGGGCCGCCACCGCCGACATCGACGCGACCTCGAGGGCCCCCGCCGAGGAACCCTGCACCACCCGGGTGAGCGTGAACCACGTGGCGCCGAGCGGTAGGGCGTAGGTCATCGAGGCCAGGCCGTAGGCGACGAGGCTGCTGATGAGGACCCGTCGGCGCCCGAACCGGTCCGCCAGGTGTCCGAGGAGGAACTGAGTCGCGACACCGGCGACGAAGAAGGCGGCCACGATGAGGCCGATCACGTGGGGTGAACCGCCGCGATGTTCGAGGAACAGGGGCAGCAGGGGCAGCCCCAACGTCGCGCCCATCCACTGGATGAGCACGATGATCGTCAGGCGATTGAGTGTCTGGCGCGGCGTCGAAACTGGCACCTTGCCACGCTAGTGCGAGCGCCGTGCGCTCAGAGTACCCCGCACTCGAACAATATGGCGACGCCGAGAGCCGCGTAGAGCCACGGCACGACGAGATCGCCCCGGCGCTGCGCCCAGGCCGACACGCGCGGACGCGTCGCCAGCGCCCACGACAACCCGACGAAGAGGATCTGTCCGAGCGCGAACACCGCCACGAGGGCCACCTCACGCCAGGCGCCGCTGGCGCGCAACAGAGGGATCCACACGGCGAGATTGTCGCCACCGAGCCCGACGGTCACGATGAACGTGGTCGCCACGCCGCGCCGGGGGGAGGGCTCGACGGCGTCGTCGCGACGTCGCCAGTGGTGCCACGCCAGTCCCCACGGCGCGAGCGCCAGGACTCCCACCCAGCGAAGGGGAACGACGCTGAGCGAGGCGCCGACGGCGACCGCGAGTCCCACGAGGAAGCCCACGCCCACGCTCTGGGCCACGCTCACCGCGGCGAACTGGTGGCGGGGGGTCACGGCGAGTTGGCCGGCGAAGGCCAACAGGTTGTCGATCATCGTCGTGAAGAAGGCGAGGAACCCCGTCAGGACGAGGACGTCGGCGTAGTGCACGGCCCGACGTTACCGTTGGGTTGGGATAAGGGCCGGTGACGCCACGGGTAATGTGTTCGAGATGATGCGCCACGTCGTTGCCCCGAACGCCACCGAACTCGAGGCGGCGACCCGGGTGATCGAGGAGTTTCTCGAGCCGACGCCCACGGTCACTCTGCGACTGCGGGGACGCGCGGTGTCGACCAAGCTCGAGAGCCTCCAGACCACCGGCTCCTTCAAGATCCGCGGGGCCCTCGCCGCCATCGACGCCGCGCGTCGTGACGATCCCCACGGCGCGGTCATCACCTCCTCCGCGGGCAATCACGGCCTCGGGATCGCCCACGCGTCGAGCCTGCTGCACGTACCCGCGACCGTCGTGGTGCCCGCCAACGCCTCGGCGGCCAAGGTGAAGAAGTTGCGCGGCTACGACGTCGAGCTGATCCAGCACGGCACGTCCTACGACGACGCCCAGGCCCACGCCCTCGAACTGGCCGCGACGCGATCGATCCGCTACATCTCGCCCTTCAACGACACCAACGTGATCGCGGGCCAGGCCACCGTCTTCGTCGAGATGCTGGGCCAGGCCCCCGAGATCGAGCACGTCGTGGTCCCGGTGGGCGGCGGCGGGTTGATGTCGGGCGTCCTCTTGGCGCGCGAGGCGGCGGGCCGCGGGGACCTTCGCGTCACCGGCGTGCAGCCCGAGGCCAGCGCCGCGATGTACCACGTCCTGCGCGGGACGCCGATGGGTGAGGTGCGTCACCGCGCGACCATCGCCGACGGACTGGCGGGCGGGGGGGACGAGGGGGCGCTCACCAACGAACTCATCGCCGCCCACGGTGTACCCCTGGTCCTCGTGGACGAGCACCTCATCCGCCAGGGCGTGCGCGAGGCCGCCGAGGCGAACGGGCTGGTCCTCGAGGGCTCGGCGGCGACGCCCTACGCGGCCATCGTCCGTGGGCTGGTGGACGACCCCGACTCGCGCATCGGCTTCATCGCGAGCGGTCGCAACATCGCCCATGGACTGTTCCTCGAACTGCTGAGCGAACCACTGGACTGAGGGGCAGGCGTCGAGAGGGGGTGTCGACGTCGCCCGCGCTTCGTCGGGGGACGGGCGTCGACCGGTAGGGTGGACCGATGAGTCGTCGCACCGCCCTCCTCGCGTCGATCGCCGCGCTCACGGTGGCCGCGACCAGCGTCGTCGCGGTGTCGCCCGGCGCCGCGAGCACGCGCGACCCGCTAGGACTCGGCGGTCGAGCGCCGAGCACGTTGGCGCTCAAGTTGTCGGTGACCACCGGGGGCCTCTTGAGCACGTCGGGCGAGGTCTGGCTCGACGCCGCGACCGATAGCTTCAGCGCCAAACTCGAGGTCCCTCTGGTCACCTCCTCCACCGAGTTCGACGTGCGCGCGGTGCACAAGGTGATCTACCTCACCTCACCCAATCTGGCCAATGCCTCGGGACCGGTCTGGTACACCCTTGGAGCGACGTGGCCGGTCTTGGCCGACTACGCGCACTTCCTCGCCCGGCCCAACGCGTCCATCCTGCGGCTACTGGCCAACGCGCGCGTCACCCGTCACGGCGGCTCGACGACGTACGAGTCCACGCGCGCGGGCGTGTCCCTGGGGCGGATCGGCAACTCCCGGTCGACGCCGACGTCGTCGGGCAAGCTCGAGGTGCGCCTCACCACCGGCCCCCAGGGCGAGTTCACCGGGCTCTGGGCGTCCCTGACGTCGGGCGCGGCCACGACCGTCGTGTCGATCAGCGTCGCCTCCTACAACCGGCCGGTGAGCATCACGGCGCCGCCGCGATCACGCGCCACCTCGCCGGCCGGGCCCCTGCTGCGCCAGTTGCTCTCGAGCGGCGCACTCGGCTCGTTCGTGCTGCCCACGAGCTGGGTGCGTTTCCTCGGTCGCGCAAAACTATCCTGAGGACGTGAACGTCTACCCGGTGCCGCGCTGGCCGGCGTCGCTCGCACTTCTGACGTGCGTCGCGCTCTACGTCGTCCTGCCGAACCGGTTGGTGATCGGTCCGCGCCTGTTGATCCCCGCCCTCATCGTCCTGCTCCTCATCCCCCTCGCCGCGCGGCGCCATCGACACCCGGACGAGTCGCCGCGCGTGCGTCACCTGACGCTGACCCTGATCACCCTCACGACCTTGGCCAACGTGACCTCGATGGTGCTACTGGTCCAGCGCCTGCTCGACACGTCGGTGTCCCAGGGGCGCGCGCTGATCTACTCCGCGGTGTCGGTCTGGCTGACCAACATCATCGTCTACGGGGTGTGGTTCTGGGAGATCGACCGCGGTGGACCCACCCGGCGCGCCGCGGGATCCACGACGGTCTACGACCTGCAGTTCCCGCAGATGGAGAACCCCGCACTGGCACCCCCGGACTGGCAGCCGCGATTCACCGACTACCTCTACACGTCCTTCGCCAATGGGACCAGCTTCGCGCCCGCCGACGCGATGCCCTTGTCGCGGCGCATGAAGACCCTCTTCGTCACCGAGTCGATGGTCTCGTTCGTCACCATCGCCGTCGTCGCCGCGCGGGCGGTCAACATCTTGAAGTGACGCGAACGCTGGTGGGGTCTCAGCGGGTGCGCGCGAACGCCGAGGCCAGTCGGTGCGCATCGCCCACGCACATCGGGCTCACGGTGGGGCCGACCGCGCAGTGCAGGTCGTAGACGGGGCCACCGAGCGTCGCCCCCACCGCCGTGATCGTGGGGGTCGGCGCGCGCTGCGCGAGGGGTGTGTCGGCACCCGTGGGGTCCGCCACGAGGAAGGCCACCCGTGACGACGCGGCCGTGCCGAGGAGATAGGCGACCTCCTCACCAGAGGGGCGCTGGTTGCGTCCGCGGCAGCTCCCGGCGACGGGGGTGAACCGGCGCCAGTACGGACAGAAATTGACGCCGCTGTCGAGCGCGGTGGCGCTCACGTCGACGCCGATCGATCCGCGCGAGGAGGGAGGCGCCCCGACCGGCGCGCGCAAAAGGATCGAGGCGGCCGATCCGTTGGCGTCAACGATCCGACACGACCAGCCCGTGGGTGCGAGGAGGACGACGGCGAATCCCCGCACGACGAGGTCGTAGACGCCGGGCAAGGTCGGGTTGTCGAACTGACGTACGGTGCACGCGTCGTGGCTGGGAGTGCTCGCCGGAGGCAGGGCCGTGGCGTGGATCGAGGAGATCGGGGCGAGACTCGAGCGCGCCTGCGCGCTCGAGGCGGTGGCGAGGAGTCCCGTCACGAGGCCCAGTGCGACGAGCGACGGGCCGAGGACGTGACGACTCGCCCGTCGACGCCGTGACACCATGTCCTGACACCCCTTCTCGTGACGCCCCCGTGTGCCTCCACGGTGCCGCTGTCCTTGACACCCTAGACCTCGCGACGCGGATCACGACTCTTGCCGCGGGGAGGTGAGCGAGTCAGACGCCCATCAGACGCGAGAGCCACGTCGTCGCGCGGCTCTCTCCCTCGTGGCGGCCCTCGTAGTGGTCGGCGTAGGTGGCCAGGGCGATGCCCGCGTTGATGCCCGCCCACCGCAGCGGCTCGAGTTCCCAGCGACGCGACGCGCGGTTGACGAAGGGAAGCTCGCTGTAGGGCGTCGGCGTCGCGGGCGTGACGATCAGGTCCGCGAGCGCGTTGGCGCAGACGTAACTGAGCGTGACGCCGTCGCCGGTGTAGCCGCCCGCGGTCGCGAGGCCCGTCGCGTGGTCGACGATCACCGAGGGCAGTCGGTCCCGGGGCATGCCCAGTGGTCCGCCCCACTGGTGGGTGATCTCGGTGTCGAGCGTCGGAAAGAGTTCGCGCAGCGACGTGGCGAGGTGGGCGAAGACCGCGGGGTTGGCGTCGAAACGAGGTTCGACGGTGGACCCGAAGTGGTAGGGCGATCCGCGTCCCCCGAAGGCCAGGCGATTGTCGGCGGTGCGTTGGCCGTACACCAGGAGGTGGCGCTCGTCGCCGAAGGTGGGGGACTGCGCGAAGCCGTAGTCGCGCCACCACGAGTCGCTGAGCGGCGCCGTGGCGATCATGAGTGAGTAGAGGGGCGCGAGGGTGCGGCGCTGGCGCGTCATCGCCACGGTGAAGCCCTCGGTGGCGCGCACGACGTAGCGTGCGCGCACCGTGGCCCCTCGGGTGATCACCCGCGCGCGTCGCGACGACGTGCCCGCGACCACCCGGGTCACCCGGGTACCCTCATGGACGCGCGCGCCGAGGCGCTCGACGACGTCGGCGAGGCCGCGCACCAGACGCGCGGGATGGATCCGGGCGCAGTGCGGCGAGAAGGTGGCGCCGCGGGCGCCGTGCACCGTGGCCACGCCCGCGAGATCCTCGGGCCCGAGCCAGCGCAGGTCCTCCTCGTCGACGCCCAGTTCGGCGGCGCTGGCGAGTTCGCGCTGGGCCCGCGCCACCTGAGCGGAGCTCCGGGCGAACGTGAGGGTGCCCCCTCGCCGGTAGTCACACTCGATCGAGTCCGCGGCCGCGGCGACGCCCAGTGACACCACGGCGTCCTGGAGGACTCGCCGTTGCCGTTGGAACGCGTCGCGGCCGTGACGCGCGACGATCGTCGTGGCCGGCGCGGGGAAGAGCGCAGACACCCACCCGCCGTTGCGACCCGACGCGCCGAAACCGCACACCTCGGCTTCGAGGACGACCACGTGCAGGTGGGGGTCGCGTCGCAGGAGTTCGCGCGCGGTCCACAGCCCGGTGTAGCCGCCGCCGATGATGGCCACGTCGACGTCGAGGTCGCCGCGCAACGGCGCTCGCACTGAGGCGCCGGCGAACTCCGACCACCACAACGAGGGCGGTGGCGACGTCACAACTTGCGGTCGGCGGCCTCCGTGAAGACCTCGCGCAACGTGCCGACCATGAAGTCGATGTCCTCGCGCGTCGAGATCAGGGGCGGGGCCAGCTGCACGACGGGGTCCCCACGGTCGTCGGAGCGACAGATCAGACCGCGACGGAACATCTCGGGGGAGACGAACCCGCGCAGCAGCCGCTCGGCCTCCTCGCCCTGCCAGGTCTCCTTGGTCTCCTGGTCCTTCACCAGTTCGACCCCCCAGAAGTATCCGGTGCCGCGCACGTCACCCACGATGGGGATGTCCTTGAGGTCGAGGAGACTCTGGTGGAAGTACTCCTGGTTGTCGAGCACGTTGTCCAAGATGTGCTCACGCTCGATGATGCCGATGCTCGTCAGCGCCATGGCGGCCGACAAGGGGTGACCCGCCCAGGTGAAGCCGTGCTGGAAGGCCACGTCGCCACTCTGGAAGGGCTCGGCCAGGCGGTCCGACACGATCATGGCGCCCAGGGGCGCGTAGCCGGCGGTGATCCCCTTGGCGCAGGTGATGATGTCGGGCACGTAGTCGTACTTCTGACCGCCGAACCACGTTCCCAGTCGTCCGAAGGCGCAGATCACCTCGTCCGAGACCAGGACGACGCCGTAGCGATCGCAGATCTCGCGCACCTCGCGCCAGTAGCCCGGGGGCGGTGTGAAACAGCCCCCCGCGTTCTGCACGGGCTCGAGGAAGACGGCGGCCACGGTCTCGGGACCCTCGCGCAGCAGGGCCTCTTCGATCTGCTGGGCTGACCACAGCCCGAAGGCCTCGAAGTCGTCGGCGTGGCGCTCGGCCCGATAGAAGTTGACCGCCGGCACCTTCACGGCGCCGGGCACCAGTGGTTCGAAGGGCTGGCGGTAGTTCTCGAGCGAGGTGATCGTGAGCGCCCCGAGCGTGGTCCCGTGGTAGGCGATGTCGCGGCTGATGACCTTGTAGCGGTCGGTGTCGCCGCGCAAGCGGTGGTACTGGCGTGCCAACTTCCACGCGCTCTCGTTCGCCTCCGCGCCACCGGTGGTGAAGAAGACACGGTTCAGGTCCCCCGGGGCGAGGCTGGCCAACTTCTCGGCCAGCTCGATGGCCTTGGGGTGCGCGTAGGTCCAGATGGGAAAGAAGGTCAGGGTGTTGATCGACTCGGCCGCGGCCACGGCGAACTCCGGGCGACCGTGCCCCAGGGCGTTGGTGAAGAGGCCCGAGATGCCGTCGAAGTACTCCTTGCCGTTGGCGTCGTAGACCCGGGTGCCCTCGCCGCGCACGATGATCGGTACCTCGTTCTGCTCCGAGTAGGACCCCATGCGTGACATCTGCAACCAGAGGTTGCGTCGGGCGCGCTGGGAGTAACTATGGCTGACCTGGTTGTCGTCACTGACGGCGATACCGTCGGTGTAGATCTCGTTGATACTCATTTAGTTCCCCAAGCGTAAGTCTGCTTTGAAAGTTTCAAATACAGAAAGGTTTCAACTTCGGTCACCCCGGGAATACTCCGGATGGAGTCATTCAAGAGGTGCACCAATGCGTTGTCGTCGACGGCGATGACCTCGGCGATGATGTCGAAGCTCCCCGCGGTCATGACCACGTAGTTCGCTTCCTCGATGGCCGCCACTCGATCGGCGACCAGGCGGACGTCACCGTGAACGCGGATCCCGATCAACGCCTCGCGGCCGTAGCCGAGTTGCAGTGGCTCGGTGATCGCGACGATCTGCATGACGCCCGCATCGCGCAGGCGCTGCACGCGCCGACGTACTCCCGCCTCCGACAGCCCCACCTCTTCGGCGATCGCCCCGTAGGGCCGTCGACCGTCGTGCTGCAATCGCGCGATGATCTGGCGATCCACGGAGTCGAGGGTGCCCGGCAGGGCGACCAATTCCGTGGGTGCCCCGACAGCGGGCTTCGATTGTGACTTCAGTGGCTTGGCTGCTGGCATTGGTTTCTCCCGCTCCGTCGTCATCGACTTCGGGCTGCGGATAGAGCAATTATAGCGGGCAAGTACGCCTAATTTCGTGGTGGATTGTCAATTCAGTGTTAAAAACGCCTGTGAGCGCTTGCTGGAGTACGGAATCTCTGGCAGAGTGGCTGATTGGGGCACTCATTCGCCCCGCAGGAGAGTGGAGGTCGCGATGCGGCGGTTGTCGAATTTCATTGGTGGCGAAATGGTCGCCCCCCTCAGCGGGCAGTACGTCGAGCTCATCAATCCCGGCACCGGCGAACCCTTCGCCGAGATGCCCGTGTCCAACGCCGCCGACGTCGACGCGGCGGTGGCCTCGGCGGCGGCGGCCTTCACCTCGTGGCGGCGCACCACGCCCTCGCAACGCAGCCTGGCCCTCTATCGCATCGCCGACGTCCTCGAGGCGAACGCACAGCGACTCGTCGAGGTCGAGACCGAGAACTGCGGGAAGATCATCCCGGTCACGCTGAGCGAAGAGATCCCGCCGATGATCGATCAGATCAGGTTCTTCGCGGGCGCCGCGAGGGTGCTCGAGGGTCGCGCGGCGACCGAGTACATGGAGGGCATGACCAGCTACATCCGCCGCGAGCCCATCGGGGTGTGCGCGGCGGTCACGCCCTGGAACTACCCGATGCTGATGGCGGTCTGGAAGTGGGGGCCGGCCCTGGCCGCGGGCAACACCATGGTGATCAAGCCC
>JAGXBH010000085.1 GCA_018971185.1 Acidobacteriota bacterium | reverse complement strand
CGAGCGCGCCGCTCGCGAGCTCGGGGCGCCCGAGGGGACCGTGGCGCTGGTCCTCGGGCTCGACGCCGGCGTCGCGCTGGTGCGCGACGAGAACGTGGCGGGCGTCGGCTTCACCGGTTCCCTGGGTGCGGGGCGCGCGCTCTTCGACGAGGCCCAGCGCCGTGGCGTGCCGATCCCCTTCTACGGTGAACTCGGCAGCGTGAATCCTCTGGTCGTCACGCCGGCGGCGGCCGCCGAGCGCGCCGAGGCGCTGGGCGAGGGGCTGGTGGCGTCGGTGACGCTGGGTTCGGGTCAGTTCTGCACCAAGCCCGGGCTCCTCTTCGTCCCCAGTGACGACGCCGGTGACCGCGTGGTGGCGGCCGCGGCCGCGGCCCTGGGGGCCACGGGCGGCGCGACGATGCTGACCCGGGCCATTCGCGACCGTTTCGAGACGTCGATCGCGCGACTCGACGACGCCCCCGGGCTCGAGCGCATCGCGGTCTCGCAGCGCGCGGGGAGCGACGCCGGGTCCTTCGCCGCCCTCTACGAGATGTCGGTGTCCGCGCTGGACGCGTTGCACGACGTCGTCGCGACCGAGTACTTCGGCGCGTTGGCCATTGTGGTGCGCTACACGACGATCGACGAGGTCCTCGACGCGGTGGCGACGCTCGAGCCGGCGCTGACGTTCTCGGTCCACGTGGCGCCCGACGACCCGGCCGCGCCCGCCCTGTTGGCCGCGGGTTCGACGAAGGCCGGTCGCGTCGTCGTCAACGGGTACCCCACGGGGGTGGGGGTGTCGTGGTCGATGCACCACGGCGGACCCTACCCGGCCTCCACCAACGCCCTGCACACCTCGGTGGGCGCGAGCGCCCTGCGTCGCTGGCTGCGACCGGTCTGCTACCAGGGGGTGCCCGCTGCGTGGCTGCCCGACGCGCTGCGCGACGACAATCCCCTCAACGTGCCCCAGCGCGTCGACGGCGTCGTGAGGGCGCGGCGTGAGGACTAAGCGATAGTTTGTGGCCCAGCCATGGACTACCGGATCTTGACACTGCGTGACGGGCGCGACCTCGAGTACGCCACGAACGGCGTCGACCACCGCGCCGCGATCATCATGCATCAAGGCACCCTGGCGGACCTGTCGGTCTGGGGGAGCTGGCTCGAGGAGTTCGCCGGGCTCGGGGTCGCCGCCGTGGCCTTCAATCGCTCGGGGTACGGCCGCTCCTCGGCCAAGGCCGGTCGCGTGACGGTGGACGTCGCCCACGACGTCACCGAACTGGCCGATCACCTGGGTCTGACGTCCTTCGTCTCCGTGGGCTGGTCGGGCGGGGGCTCGCACGCCCTCGCGACCGCGGTGGATCCGCGGTGTCGCGGGGTCGTCACCCTCGCGGGCATCGCGCCCTTCGCTCAGGACGACCTCGACTTCTTCGACGGCCTCAAGGCCGATGACGTCGCGGAGTACCGCGCCGCGCTGCGCGACATCGACGAGCTGGTGACGCTGATGGAGGACCCCGCGCACGGAAACGAGTGGTGTGAGCCCGACCGGTGGGCTATGTCGACGCCGGCGATGCGCGAACTCGAGGCCGCCGTGGCGCGCACCCGGACCTTCGGCTGGGACTGTCTGGTGGATGACTACTCGTCGTACCTGTCGCCGTGGGGGTTCGACGTCGAGGAGGTGGACGTGCCGGTCGTGATCTTCCAGGGCGACCTCGACGAGAACGTGCCGCTCGGTCACGCGCGCTGGCTCGCACGTCACCTGATGAACTCGCGTCTTCGGGTGTACCCCGGTGAGGGTCACCTCTCCCTGGTCTTTCGTCACCGCGTCGACATCGTGGATGTCGCGCGAGGGTTACTCGAGGACGGTGTCGGACGAGGGTCAGTGCAGTGAGGGTCGTTGCGGTAAGGGTCGGTGCAGTGAGGGTCGGGAGCGACGTCACGGGGCGTGGTCCCGAACGGTTCTCGCCACGCGGCCCCTCACCCGGCGCCGGGCCCTTAACATTGATGGATATCAATCTGAGGCGAGCGAGTCGGTGATCGGGTGGGCACGACACGCGGAGGGGGATGGGATGCGACGACTGATCGAGGCGAAGGTGGAGTCGACGCTGGACGCGACCCTTGGAGCGTGTCGTCCCGTGACGACCCAGATGATCAGTGAGGAGGAGGCCCACGACGTCGCGCTGGTGTTTCACGCCCTCAGCGACCCCGTGCGCCTGCGGATCTTCTCGATCATCGCCGCCGAGGGCGAGGTCTGCAGCTGCAACTTGGAGGTGCCCGTCGGCAAGAGCCAGCCCACGGTGTCGCACCACACGCGGATCCTCGCGGGGGCCGGTCTCATCGCGCGAGAGAAGCGCGGACGCTGGACCTACTGGCGCGTCATCCGCGCGCGACTGGACCAGGTGACGGGTCTGTTGGGCGAGTAGTCGCGCCGTATCCAGCCGTCTGCAAGACTTGGCCAGCGTGGACCTGCGATTCACCCCTCCCTTGCACACCCCCCGGCTCGAGCTGCGCGCGGTCGCGGAATCTGACTTCGAGGACCACCGGCGGCTCTTCTCGAGCGCGGAGGTCGTGCGCTTCCTCTACGAGGGCGAGATGGACGATGAAGGGATGCGCGCGCACTTCGAGCGGCGCACCTGGCGCGGCTTGCCCAGCGAGGGGGAGTGGTGCAACCTGGTGGTCACCCACGAGGACACCTTCGTCGGCGAGGTCGGCGTGGGCCTGGTGAGCGCCCCGCATCGCCACTGCGAGATCGGCTACGTGTTCTCGCCGGCCCACCGGGGACTGGGCTTCGCCACCGAGGCGACCCGGGCGATGGTCGACCTCGCCGTCGAGACCTTGGGTGCGCACCGCGTTACGGGTCGTCTCGACGCCCGTAACGACTCGTCGCGCCGACTGCTCGAGCGACTGGGATTCCGCCGCGAGGCGCACCTGGTGCAGAACGAATTCGTCAAGGGCGAGTGGACCGACGAGTTGGTCTACGCGGTGCTCGCCGAGGAGTGGCGAGCGCGCACGCGCGTTTAGGCGTCGCGCGAGGATCGCCAGTACGGCGGGGACGTCTCGACGCGCGCGAGTGCTGAGGCGACGTGGCCGAAGCGCCCGTCGTCGCGGCGCCAGGAGTCGTAGGCCTCGTCAATCTCGCGGCGGCTACGGGCGACGAAGTTCCACCACATGAATACCGGCTGCTCCAGGGGCCGACCTCCGAGCACGATCAGCGTCGAGGGACGGCTCGCGCTCACGCGCAGCTCGTGGCGTCCCGGCGCGACGTAGCCCAGGGTGCCCGGACCGAGGTCGCGTCCCCCGAGTTCGACGAGCCCCTCAAGGACGATGAGGCCGTACTCGTAGTCGGCCTCGAGCGGGAGGGTGGTGCGCCCGTGCACGCGAAGCTCGAGACCGACGAGTTGGCCGTAGTTGGCGTGCGCTCTCACGCCAGCGAAGTCCCCGATGAGGACCGTGCCGGCGGCGTCGGTGAGCTCCACGCGCGAGAGGTCGGTGTGGTGCTCGAAGTCCGGCGCGCCGTCGCGGTCCTGGTCGTCCTGGGCGATCCAGAGCTGAATGCCCTGCAACGTGCCGCGGTAGTGTCCCGTGGGCTCCTCGGCGTGGCTGACGCCGCGACCGGCGCTCATGAGATTGAGCTCGCCCGCGCGGATGACCTGCTCCGATCCCAGCGAGTCGCGGTGTAGCGCCTGTCCGTCGATCAGCCAGGTCACGGTCTTGAGCCCCGTGTGCGGGTGGGGCCCGACGTCGAGGCCGCTGCCCTCGGTGACGTCCGCCGGGCCCATGTGGTCGGCGAAGCACCATGCGCCGATACTGCGACGCCGCCGCTGGGGGATGGCGCGGCGGACGTCGAGTGCACCGACGCGCGCGTGGTGCGACGCGAGGAACTCGACTCCAGACGACTCCTCTGGCGCGAGCGACATCGTGTCCTCGCGCGCGGCAGGGTCCGTGGCGGACGTCGAGCGCGACTCGACCTCGTCGACCCCTTCGCTGAACCGCGTCTCGTCCACGTCGCCTCCCGCGGACAACCTACTGGTGATGGGGCCACCGCGGGACCGGCGGCGGTCTCGCCGCGAGGGAGCCGGGTGACCGTGCCTTGACACTAGTACGTATCACGTAGTAGATTTCTCACATGATCCCTCAAGACACCCCAGCGCGTGCGCGCCGGGCGAACGACCCTTCGTTGCTGATCCTCACCAGTCTCGCGGGCGGCCCTAAGCACGGGTACGCCCTCTCGCGCGACATCGCCACTTTCGCGGGCGTCGCGCTGGGTCCGGGCACGCTCTACGGGGCCATCACCCGACTCGAGGAGAGCGGACTCATCGCGGCCGAGCCCGAGGTCGAGCGCCGTCGGCCCTACCGCCTCACGGCCGAGGGCGCCGCCGCGCTCGACGCGGCGGTCCGAGAGATGTCGCGCCTGGCGGCCGTGGGGGAGAAGCGCCTCCGGGGTCTGAGTTGCGA
>JAGXBH010000029.1 GCA_018971185.1 Acidobacteriota bacterium | reverse complement strand
GAGAAATTCTGCTACCAGACCACTCCCTTCACCTCAGGCAACTGCAAGGGCACGGTGGCGAACGCGACACTGAAGTCCGCGGCCACGACGAGCACGTACGACCTCGCACTCTCGGGACTTAGCGCGGGACGGACCTTCTACTACGAGTTCGTAGCCTCCACCGCGTCGACGACCATCGATGGCGGGGTGAGGTCATTCACCACGGCACCCGTGGCCACCACCACGACGGCGACACCGGTGGGGGACGCCACGGCCACCCTGACGGGCACCAATTTCAATCCGACCACCGACTCCGTCACCGCCTCGTTCTGCTACCAGACCACCGCCTTCACCTCGGGCAACTGCAGTGGGACCGTGGTCGCGGCGGTGGCCGGCGCGCAGAACAACTCGATCTATCCCGAGACCGCGAGCCTCACTGGCCTGAGCGGCGGCACGACGTACTACTACGAGCTCAAGTTGGTGGACGCGACGTCGGGGAACGCCACGACCTACGGTGGGGTGAAGAGCCTCACGACCGGTCCGTTGGCGTCGACGAGCGCCCCACTCGCCGAGGGACCCACCACTGCGACGTTCAGCGGCTCGCTGTATGACCCCGCGGGTGACACCTTCTCGTCGGTGAAGTTCTGCTACCAGACGACGAGCTTCGTCTCGGGGGCGTGCACGGGCACGCTGGTGAGCGCGACCGCGGGACCGACGTCCCTCTCCTCCACCCCCTACTCGGCGTCGGTGGCGTCGTTGACGACGGGTGCCACGTACTACTACGAGATCGTCGCCAATGACCCCTCGCTCACCCCGACCACGTACTACGGCGGTGTGCGCGAGCTCGTCACGGGGCCCACGGTCACCACGCTCAGCCCCGCGTCCGTGGGACCCTTCACCGCGACGTTGTCGGGGTCGGTGGCGAATCCCAACTCCGCTTCGCTGAGTTCGGTGCAGTTCTGCTACCAGGCCACGGCCTTCCTCTCGGGGGCGTGCACGGGCACGGTGGCGAACGCGACGGTGGGCCCGGTGTCGGGGACCACCACCTCGTACACCTTGAACATCACGGGTCTCAGCGACGTCACGACCTACTACTACGAGTTGGTCGCTACGCCGACGTCCTCGGGAGGACCTCTTCTCGGCGGTGTCATTAGCTTCCAGACGCTGCGACGCGTCACGGTGCCCTCCGCACCCATTGGCGCGACCGCGGTGCAGAACGGCACGACGGTCACCGCTCACTGGTCCGCACCCGCCACCGACGGCGGCGCCCCGATCCAGGGGTATGAGTGCGCGCTCGTCACCCCCTCGGCTCCCGTGACCTACGTCGCGGCCAGCGGGATGTCGTGCAGCTTCTCACCGGTCGGCGACCCCAGCGGCTACTCGATCAGCATCCTCGCCTTCAATATCGCGGGTCGTGGACCTGCGACGGACGTGACCGCCACGTCCTCGCCCTCTGGCACCGGCACAGGATCAGGCACCGGTACGGGTAGCGGCGCGGGCACGGGTTCAGGATCGGGCACTGGGACCGGCAGCGGCACGGGAACTGGGCCTGGCACGGGTGGCGGAACGGGTTCGGGCACCGGCGCGGGTACTGGATCGGGCACCGGAACGGGTACGGGAACTGGTGGGTCCAAGGGGACCGGGAAGGGCTCGACCAAGAAGGGCTCGGGCACCACGAAGGGTAAGGGCTCGACCAAGAAGGGCTCCGGCAAGGGGACCACGAAGGGTAAGGGCTCGACCAAGAAGGGCTCGGGCACCACGAAGGGTAAGGGCTCGACCAAGAAGGGCTCGTCGGGGTCGTCTTCGAACAAGGGCAAGGGCAAGGGGTCAGGTGCTCACGCACCCGCGAGCACGACCTTGGTCGCACACTGGCCCTCGGCCGACATCAAGGGACTCGTGGGCACGCCGACGTACGTCGTGACGCTCAGCCCCGGCACGCGCACCTGCCAGACGAAGCTGACGACGTGCACGTTCACGAGACTCAACCCGCGGGTCCACTACAGCTATCGAGTGATGGCCGCTATCGAGATCGTTCCCTTCGCGGAGAACTCCTACTCGTTGACCGGCGTGACGCTCCAGCAGGCCAACGCGCTCTTCGCACTGGTAGTGCGATTCCATCCCTCGACGGTGGTGTTGGCGGGTTACACCGACGCCTACGGATCGGCGAGTTACAACGCCGTACTCTCCGATGAGCGGACCCACGCGGTCGGCGCATTCCTGCAGGCGGCGTTGAGTCACACGACGTATCCTCGACCCAACGTGGTCTACCGTGCCTTCGGCGCGTCGAATCCGGTCGCCCCGAATTCCTCGATCGCCGCGGCTGCGGGTAATCGACGTGTTGAGGTGACCTTCTACCTCCCTTGATCAGCGCGACGTCGCACGCGCGTCCAGCAGTTGGGCGCGCGTGCGACGCGTGAGCTTCGATCAGGTACGAGACGATCTCGTGGTCCGCCGTGAGCGAACCTGACCAGGGCGTGGTCACCGACCATGGTGGCGAGCACGTGTGCGGGGATCCAGATTCGATGCCACGATACACAGGTCCCACCTGGTTCGGGTGCGCTCGAGAGATTCGCGGCGAACGGACCGGCGCGTGGGCACACCGCGTCACGGGCGCTTCCCGTCACGCGATGTGCTCCATGTCCTCGCTCGAAGGCCCCTAGAGGACAAGACCCGCTCGCGTGAACTCCACCTCAACGAGCTCTCGGTAGTTCGCGAGTTGGCGTTCGCACTCCGAATCGTCCCAGTCCAGTTCGGGCGCGACGAGTCGGACGATGTCGGGCGCACCAGCGAGGGTCGCACGCGCGTCCATCAGGTGGGCCCGCGTGCGACGGGTAAGTAGGTCGATGAGGGACGTGACCATTTCGTGGCGCGCGCTGTAGACGAACTCGGCTCGGACGTAGTCGAGACCCTTGACCGCGACGCTGGAGAGATCGGGTTCCTCGTCGATGAGGGACAGGACCTCTGGTGCGTCGTCGCCGAATCGCTGGTAGAGGTGGGTCTCGAGCGCGGACCGGGGCCGCCACGAGCCAGTGCCGTGCAAGCGCAGGTCTCTCGTGCGGACCTTCGCCAGGGTGGAGAAGTAGGGTGCGAGCGCATCGACGGTGTCCTCGGCCATCTGCCGGTACGTCGTCCATTTGCCGCCAGTGATGTGCACGACGCCGTCGTGTGAGTCGCTGACGCGGTGTCGGCGCGAGAGGTCGGCGGTGCGCTCACGGACCCGGCGACCGTCACCGGGGGAGAGCAGTGGTCGCAGACCGGCCCACACGCCCGTCACGTCATCACTCGTGAGGTTCGAGGAGGTGGAGGCGTTGACGGCGTCGAGGAGATAGCGCACGTCTTCGGGCGTGCACGCGGGGTCGTCCAGTGCGCCGTCGTAGGGGGTGTCGGTGGTGCCGATGTACGTGACGGGTGCGTCCTCCGCGGGGATGATGAAGATGCTCCGGTGCTCGTGGGGGACGGCGAGGACCGCGGCGACGTCGGCGGGAAGTCGCGAACGCGGCACCGAGAGATGCACGCCCTTGGCCGGGGTGATGCGGTGCGAGGGGGTTCGTTCGGCCATGGCGAACACCTCGTCGGCCCACACGCCCGTGGCGTTGATCACTGCGGTCGTGGCGATCGTGGTGACGGAGCGGTCGAGTTCGTCGCGGGCCACGACGGCGGTGGCGCGCCCGTGATCGTCACGCGAGATGTCCGTCGCGCGCAGGTAGGTGGCGACGTGGGCGCCGAAGTCGAGGGCGGCGGTGCGCGCCAGGGTGAGGGCGACGCGCGCGTCGTCGCCCCGGGCGTCGAGGTAGAGGAATCCCGCGACCAGGCGGTCGCCGTGAAGGGTGGGCAGGTGGGCGAGCGACTCAGTGCGGGAGATCTTGCGGTGGCGTTGGCCGATGCGCCAGCCGCCCGTGAGGTCGTAGAGGCGTAGGGCGGTGGAATAGCCCTTCACCAGGGTCTTCGTCGCGACGCCGTCGTGCCCGAAGAGGGGGATGAGGAACGGGAGGGGGCGCACGAGGAACGGCGCGTTCTCCAGGAGTCGCTGGCGCTCGCGGAGGTTCTCGTAGACGAGACGAAACTCGCGCTGTTGGAGGTAGCGCAGCCCGCCGTGGACCATCTTGGAGGATTTCGAACTCGTTCCCGAGGCGATGTCGCCCGCGTCGACGAGGGCGACCCGGAGACCCCGCGACGCGGCGTCGAGAGCGACGCCCGCACCCGTGATGCCCGCACCGATGACCACCACGTCGAACTTCGTCGTGGCGAGTGCGTGCAGGGACTCTCCACGGTCAAATGACGCCATGGTCCATTTTGACACAGCGTCGGAGACCCTCTCCCGACGTCGGCTCAGTGACGCTCTTGCTGCGCGTTCGCGGCGTCGACCTCGGAGAGTCGACGTCGGAGGAATCGCCGCTCGGGCTCGGTGCCGACGCGAGAGAGCGCCTCGCGGTACGACGTCGCGGCCTCGTCGAGTCGGCCCAGCCGGCGCAGTAGGTCGGCGCGCGTCGCCGCCAGCAGGTAATAGTCTCTCAGCGCCGCCGCGTCCTCGAGGTCGGCGACCAGCGCCAGGCCCGCCGCCGGACCCTCGTGCATGGCGACCGCCACGGCGTGATTGAGGGCCACCACCGGTGACCGCGAGAGCCTAAGTAGTCGCTCGTATGAGGCGACGATGGCGCCCCAGTCGGTGCGCGTCAGCGAGTCGGCCCTCGCGTGGTGGCTCGCGATCGTCGCCTGGAGGACGTACGTCCCCTCGCCCCCTGATCGTCGGGCGAGGTCGAGGGCGTCGAGCGCCTCGGCGATGTCGTGGTGGTCCCACAACGAACGATCCTGCTCCTCCAATGTCACGAGATCCCCGTTCTCGTCGACCCGCGCTTCGAAGCGCGAGCGTTGGAACAAGATGAGGGCGAGGAGTCCTCGCGCCTCTGGTTCCTCCGGCAGGAGTTGCGCGGTGAGGCGCGCGAGCTCGAGGGCGCGGTCCGCGAGCTGGCGACGGATCACGTCGTCGCCGGAACTCGCGGAGTAACCCTCATTGAAGATGAGGTAGATGACGGACAGCACGCTCGCGCTGCGCGGTCCGAGGGATGCGCGCTCCGGCACGCGGTAGGGGATGGCCGCGTTCTCGATCTTGCGCTTCGCTCGCACCAGCCGCTTGGCCATCGTCCCCTCACTCACGAGGAACGCCCGAGCGATCTCGGCGGTGGTGAGTCCGCCGAGGGTGCGCAGCGTGAGGGCGACGCGCGACTCGACGGCAAGCGCCGGATGACAGCAGGTGAAGAGCAGTCGGAGCCGGTCGTCGCCCGAGTCGTCGAGCCAGAGGTCGTCGGGCGGCTCAAACACCTGGTCGAAGCGCCCGAGTACGTCACGCGGGGCGGCGCGCCGAGCGGCGAGCTCTTCACGGTCGATGCGACGAAGTTGATCTATCGCGAGATTGCGCGCGACCGTGGTCAGCCAGGCGCCGGGCCGCTCGGGGACCCCGTCCCGGGGCCAGCGCGAGAGGGCGCGCTCGAATGCCGCCTGCGCGCACTCCTCGGCCAGGTCCCAGTCGCCGGTGCGTCGCACCAGGGTGGAGATGATGCGCCCCCACTCGTCGCGGAACGCGCCGACCACGGTCGCGCGCGTGAGTTCGTTCGACGGCGTCGAGGGTCGTCGCGACTCGTCCGCCGCGTCATCCACCCCGGCGCTCGCATCGCCCCCGCTCACCAAAAGGGCCGCACCTCGAGCGATCCGAAGCGGGCCACGGGGTGGCGGGCCGCCACGTCGAGGGCCTCGTCGAGGTCGGCGCACTCCAGGATGTCGAAGCCAGCGATCAACTCCTTCGTCTCGGCGAAGGGGCCGTCGACGAGCAGCACGTCGCCGTCGACGACCCTCGCGGTCCGCGCACCGTCGACCGGCGCGAGCTGACTACCGAAGAGTCGAACTCCCCGGGCGTCGACGTCTCGTACCCATGCGTCGGTCGCGGGACCGATTCGCGCGGCCTCGTCGTCTGAGAGTTCCACGTCCTCGGGCACGCAGACGAGCATCATGTACCTCGTCGTCGTCGGAACCTGGTCGGGGAGCACGGTGCGAGAGGGTGCGTCGTGGAGCGCGCGCACCTCGATGGACCCCAACGTCGCGGTGGGGTGTCGGGCCGCCCACGCGAGCGCCTCATCGAGGCTCTCACAGGAGAGGAGGTCGTAGCCCACCACCTGCTCCTTCGTCTCGGTGAAGGGTCCGTCGACGAGGATGGTCTCGCCGTCGCGAATCTTCACCGTCGTGGCGTCGCTGGTCGGCCGCAGGCGACTCCCGTGGAGCTCCACACGGGCCGCGGCGGTCTCGTCGAGCCACGCGGAGAGGGCGGCGTCGATCTGCGCCCAACGCTCGTCGTCCACGTCGCGGCTCTCGTCGATGGCGTGTATCAGCATGTACAACATCAGTGACCTCCTTGGTCGACTCCACTATCTTGTCGTGCGGATGATTTGCGGGTGGCACGGAACCTGAGAGGTGGACTCCACGTGCCTCTGGCGAAGAGAGTCACCCCACCATCTCGACCGATCGCGCCTGATACGCCGCCATCTCCGGCGCGTCGTGGCGGCGAGGAGGGAGAGGCGTCGATCGCGTTCTCGCTGTTCGTGGCGCTCTAGTCGGCGCTGTGAATCGTAGACCTGGTAGATGATGCTCTCCTGCATGATGCCCTCCCTCGAGGACCGAGTGTCTGACGTGAGTCGAAGTCCGCCTCACGCTCGGTCATCCATACGACGAAGGAGAAGTGGTGAAATGGACAACTTCTTCGACCTATCGAAATGTTCGGCGCGAATCGCCCTCAGGACCGTGGGCGTGGGCTCAGTCGCCCTGGTCGCGTTCAGCAGTCCATTGATCGATCTCGTGGCCCTGCTCCGTCGACCTGCTCCGTGGTCCCGTCGCCGCTCGTCCTCGTATCTTGATGTCGAGGGCGGCCGCCACGCCGCTGACATTCTCCCGAGAACCCCGGGCGCTGAGGGGTGTGTCGGCTGCGGGGTGATGAGTCGTCGTATCGGGCGCCGTGGCCATCGTCTCGTTCGGGTGGTAGGCGAGTACGCGCCATTATGCACTTCACTGGATATCCACATATCCACACATCCACGCGACGCGTGGTGTGGAGCCCAGAATTGCCACGTTCGTGAGATTCTGAATGACATTATGAATTCCTCGAACCTTTGGGGAAACATGCATCCTCGGTGTGGCGGATGGGTAGATTGGCTTTGGTCTGCGCATTGCGAGTTGACGTTCTGACGCGAGGGGGCGAAGGTGGCGGATTCACTGGAGATGCTCCAGGGCATCGCGCAGCTCGCGGGAGCCGGGGTGATCACGATCGATCACGACGGTGTCGTTCGATCGTTCGGGGCGGGAGCCGAACGACTCTTCGGGTACCCCGCGAGCGACGTGATCGGGCGCAACGTCACGATGTTGATGCCCGAGGAGTTCCGCCAAGATCACGGCGGCCACTTGGATGACTACATCGGATCGGGATCCGTACGTGAGGTGGGCCCGAATCTCCCCTTATGGGGCCTGCGTCGTGACGGTACCACCTTCGCGATGCGACTCTCGGTGGGCGAGCTCGAGACGCAAGGGCGCTCGCTCTACGTCGGGATGGTCGTCGATGTGAGCGCGGACCTCGCCGGCGAACGCGCGCTCCAGGAGAGCGAGTCGCGATTTCGACAGCTGGTGGAGAACATCGAGGAAGTGTTCATCCTGCGAACGACCGCGCCGTATCGCTACGTCTATATCAGCCCGGCCATCGAGAGGCTGTTCGGACTCACCGCGAGCGAGGCCATCGCCGATCCCGGGTACTTCCTCTCCTTCACTCACCCCGACGACCTGGACTTCGTCCGCCGCGCGATGCACGAGGCCGGCGACGCGCCCGAGACCGAGGTCGAGTACCGGATCATCCGCGCCGACGGGGAGACCCGTTGGGTCTGGACACGCTACCGACACGTTGAGGTCAATGAGGGCGAGACGCCGCTACTCGCGATCGTCGTCAGCGATATCACGGCGCAGAAGGAGGCCCAGCACGCCGAGCTGTCGGCCCGCAACGAGGCCGAACGCGCGAATGCCGCGAAGACGGAGTTCCTCTCGCGGATGAGTCACGAGCTTCGCACGCCGATGAACGCGATCCTGGGATTCGCCCAGCTCCTGGAGATCGAGGTCGAGACCGACGGCCAACGTGAGTCGGTCCGCCAGATCCTCAAGGGCGGTCGCCATCTCCTGGAACTCATCAATGAGGTCCTCGACATCTCGCGCATCGACGCCGGCCAGCTGGCGCTCTCACCCGAGCCCGTCTTCGTGGCGGACGTCGTGAGCGAGGTGGTGGACCTGGTCGCGCCGCTCGCGCGCGGGCGCAACATCTCGCTGGCCACGACGCCGGGCCTGGACTGCCACGAACACGTACTAGCCGATCGACAGCGCTTCACGCAGGTGTTGTTGAACCTGGTGTCGAATTCCATCAAGTACAACCGGCGAGACGGCGAGATCCGACTCTCGTGCGCGACACGCGCGTCACGGGCGTTCGCGCTCACGGTGTCCGACACCGGGATCGGGATGAGCGAGAGTGAGGTGCGCCGCCTCTTCACCCCCTTCGACCGCCTGGGTCGCGAGAGCACCGGCGAGGAGGGGACCGGCGTCGGGCTCGCCCTCTCGCAACGGCTCGTGCATCTCATGGGTGGGACGATCGAGGTCGAGTCGGAACCTGGCGTCGGTAGTCGCTTCACGGTGGTCCTGCCCCTGGCCGAGAGTGCGATCGGGAGCGACGGCGCCGCACTGAGCGACGTGGCTCCTGACGCGTCATCGTCACCAGTGGCGGGTACGCCGTTCACGCCGGTGACCGTGGCCTACATCGAGGACAACCTCGCCAATGTGCGACTCATGGAACGCCTAGTGGAGCGTCGCACGGGGGTGTCACTCATCCACGCGATGCAGGGGCGCCTCGGGCTCGACCTGGTCGCGTCGTCGATGCCGGACCTGGTCTTCCTGGACCTTCACCTACCCGACATGTCGGGCGAGGAGGTCCTCAGACGACTGAGGGCTGATGATGCGACGAGAGGCATCCCGATCGTGGTGGTCAGCGCCGACGCCACCCCGGGACAGGTGCAGCGGATCGTGGAGATGGGCGCGACGGGATATCTGGTCAAGCCCTTCGACATCGAGGAGGTACTGGCCCGTCTCGACGAGGTCCAGCGCGACAAGGAGGGTCTCGCGTGACCCCCGACCTCGACACTCTCCCCGGCTTCGAGAGTTCGCGCATTCTGGTCGTCGATGACAGCCCGGCGAACACCGCCTTGCTGGAGCAGATACTGACGCGAGCCCGACTGGGTGTCGTGGTGACGTGCAACGAGCCGCGCGAATTGTCGGCGCACTTGAGGGATTCTCGCCCCGATATCGTCCTGCTGGACCTTCACATGCCTCACGTGAACGGCTTCGAGCTCCTCGAGGAGATCGGGCGTCAGGCGCGAGGGGAGTTCCTTCCCGTCCTCGTGGTGACGGCGGACACGACCCGTGAGGCCGTGCACCGCGCTCTCGATCTCGGGGCTCACGATTTCTTGACGAAGCCCTTCGACATCACCGAGGTGGCCCTGCGAGTGCGCAATCTGCTACGCACCCGCAACACCTACCTCGAACTTCGCCGGGAGCGCACTCGGCTCCAGGACCATCTCGACATCCTCGACATCGCCGTCGTGGGGGAGGAGACGCCGTGGGACGTCCGACGCGCGCGGATCGAACACGTCATCGCACGGGGGGGGACCGAGGATGGTCTTCCAACCCGTGGTGGACCTCGCTGAAGGTCGCACGCTCGGCTATGAGGCGCTCGCCCGCTTTGACGACGAACCGCTGCGCGGTCCCGATCTTTGGTTCAGCGAAGCCGAGGGTGTGGGTCTCGGGCGTGAGCTCGAGGTCACGGCGGTGGCGTCGGCCCTGTCGCAGCTCTCGCGATTCGCCCCGGACGAGATTCTTGGGGTGAACCTCTCGCCGGCCACGGTTCTCACTGACTGGCCGAGTGAGGTCGAGTCCGGGGTCAAATGGGAGAACGTGGTGATCGAACTCACCGAGCACGTGGTCATCGAGGACTATCGGGCGATCGAGCGATCCCTGCGATCCCTTCGCGAGCGCGGTGCGCGCCTGTCCGTCGATGACACTGGTGCCGGCTTCGCCAGTCTGCGTCACATCCTGGACCTGTCGCCGGACTACGTGAAGTTGGACATCTCACTTTGTCGCGGCATCGATCGAGACCCCGCGCGACGCGCCTTGGCCTCCGCCCTGGTCTCGTTCACTCGCGACGTGGGCATCATCCTCATCGCCGAGGGCATCGAGACCGAGGACGAGCGCGCGGCGCTCACCGATCTCGGCGTGCGCTACGGGCAGGGCTTCTTGCTGGGTCGACCAGCGCCACTGCCCGAGGCCCGAGCCACGTTTGCGTCCTAGGGGACGCTGCAACGCCCTCACGGCCCCTCACGGCGAAGTTCTCCGATCGGCGTCGACACCCGAACGGACGTCTCGGCGACCATCTCGGCGAAGGGCGACGCGAATCGTGGAGGCGAACGACTCCAATGATTCGCATCGCCGCGAGGACATCGGCGGAGAACCCGGAAGGTCAAGGTGCGTCGACCGGGGCGGACGTCTCGAAGGGCATGTCGTAGTGGTCGCTCAATTGCTCTGGCGTGCCCGGACGTGCGAAGTACCAGCCCTGCCCGTAGTCGACGCCGACGTCGCGCAGCGCGACCGCGTCGTCACGGGTCTCGATGCCCTCGGCGACGACGTGGGCGCCCGCTCCATGACCGAAGTCCACGAGAGAGCGCACCAGGGTCAGTAGGACGGGATCATCGGCCGCACCAGCGACGATGCTGCGATCGAGTTTGATCACGTCCGGCGCGGTCAACAGGATGTGACGAAGCGACGAGAACCCCGCCCCGACGTCGTCGATCGCCAGGCGCATCCCCTGGTCGCGCAGCGGTCGCAGCGCTTCGGACAGGATCGCGTAGTCGACGACGCGGTCATGTTCGGAGAGTTCGAGGACGATGCGCTCCAGCGGCAGGCCCAAGAGGAGGTCGCGGCAACGTTCGTCGAGGATGGTCTGTGGCGAGAAGTTCACCGCGAGGTAGCCCGACAGGGCGGCGACGCTCTCGCTCGCGCGCGTCACGGCGAGGAGCTCGAGTTCGATGCCGACACCGATGGAGGTCGCCTCGTCGAACACCGTGTCGGGAGCCAAGTTCCACTCCGGCGGGAAGCGGCTGAGTGCCTCCACCCCCACGCGAGTGCCGTCGGCGAGGGTGACGATGGGCTGTAGGACGATGTTCGGTCCTCCCGCGGCCATGACGGGGTCGAGGCGACCTCGGATGTCGGCCTCGCGACGACGCTGGTTCACGCCCGGTTCGATGATGGTGGCGGCCGCACTCGCCAACACCTCCATGAGGGCCCGGTCACGCTTGGAGAGTTCGCGGTCGGCGGTGAAGCCCGCCGCGCAGAACGTGCCGTAGAGCGTGCCGTCGCTCAGGGACACCGGCACCGAGACGTAACTGCGGATGCGCGGGAATCTCGCCGCGGGCAGTCGCTTGGCCTCCGGGAGCTTGGCCACGTTCGTGATGACGCTCGGCAGTTTCCCGTCCAGGATGGCTTGACAGAGCGACGTCGCTTGAGGCTGGGTCTGACCGTCGTGGAAGAGGGGGATCGACGACTCGACCACCTCGAGGTGTTGGGTGACGCCATCGAGTCGACTGAGGAACGTCAGACTCAGGCCGAGTGAGCTCTTGGCGGTGCGTAGAAGTTCGGCGACCTGCTGGTCGACCTCGGAGCGAGCGGGGCGCGGACGGGACATAATCCCTTGACACTAGGGGCACACCGGAGTGTCGGCGCCATTGGCGACAAGAAATGAGGGACCACTCGCGCATAAGGGGAACTAGGATTCTCGCGTCGACAAGTATTGCGAGCGAGTAGTCGGGCGCCATCAGCACTCCCCGACTGCGTCAAAGGGGGTGACGTCGCCGTGTCCGAGTCATCGTTGCCGCCGACCGTCTCCGCGGAGGATTGTCTCGCACTGCTGCAATCGATTCCGGGTGCGAACCTTATCCTCGATCTCGACCTGGTGATCGTCGCGGCGAGCGACGAGTACCTGAGTGTGACGATGACCACCCGGCGCCAGCTCATCGGACGACCGCTCTTCGAGGTGTTCCCGGACAATCCCGAGGATCCCCAGGCCGACGGTGCACGAAACTTGAGAGCCTCCCTCGATCTCGTGCGTGAGAGTGGGCGTCGACACACCATGGCCGTGCAGCGTTACGACATCCGCCCACCGTCGGGTGACTTCGAGGTTCGCTTTTGGGACCCGACCAACGTGCCGGTCGTCGACGACGTCGGACGGATGCGGTTCATCATCCATCACGTGCGCGACGTCACCTCCCAACACCGATTGCACGCGGCACTCGTGCGGCGTGACCTTGACTCTGTCGCGCGCACTTCTCTCCTCGACGTGATCGCCGAGGCGTCACCCGACCCCATGAAGGTGATCGACCGTGACTTGGTCATTACCGAGGCCAATCACGCCGTCGTCGAGATGTTGGGAGTACCCGCGCGCGAACGACTCGGACACAGTGTGCTCGACGTCGTGCACCCCGACGACCTCGAGCAAGCTGACATCGAACTCCGACGACTCGTCGATCTGCACACCGACCAGGTCGTGACACTGCGCTACCGTATCCGCCACGCGGACGGCCACTACGTCGCGGTCGAGGCGAGGGGGCGGTCACTGCGTGACGCCTCGGGCGAGCCGATCGGCGCGGTGTTGAACGAGCGCGACATCACCGCGACGGTGGAAGCCGAGACCGCCCTCACCCGGAGCGTGGCGACCATCCAGGGGATCCTGGACTCCGCCATCGACACGATCGCGATACTGGACCAGGATCTGACCATCGTCAGCGTGAACCACGAGATCGCCGACCTCACCGGCCGCGCGGTCGAGGAGGTCCAGGGCGTGACGGCCTTCCAGAACGTGCACCCCGACGATCGCACCACGGTGCTCACAGTGTTTCGCGACCTCTTCGCGAACGGGTCGACGGTCAATGTCCGCTACCGTAATCGCCACGTCGACGGTCGATGGGTCACGGTGGAGGTCCGCGCTCGTCCCCTGCACCGCACCGAGGGTGACCTGAGGGCGGTGCTGGTGGCGCGTGACGTGACGGAGAACGTGATCCTCGAGAACGCGCTGCGCTCCGCCAAGGCCGAGGCGGAGCGCGCCAATCGAGCCAAGAGTGAGTTCCTCTCGAGGATGAGCCACGAGTTGAGGACTCCGCTGAACTCGGTCCTGGGCTTCACTCAGGTGCTGCAGCGAGAGGAGCACCTGGCGGAGCAGGAGGAGAGTCTCGACTACATCTACCGGGCGGGCCTGCATCTGCTGGACCTGATCAATGAGGTCTTGGATATCTCGCGGATCGAGTCAGGGACGATGTCGGTCTCACTGGAGTCCGTGGCGATCGAGGATCTGACCCACGACTGCCTCGCCCTCGTGGCGCCGCAGGCGCAGGCCAACGCGGTGCGTCTGGTCCACCGACGTGATGGCAACCACTACGTACGCACCGATCAGCAGCGCGCGACGCAGGTGATCCTCAATCTCCTGTCCAACGCCATCAAGTACAACCGACGCGACGGCAGCGTCACCGTGGCCTACGAGGAGAGGTCCGATTGGCTCCGTCTCTCAGTGACCGACACGGGCAACGGAATCCGGCCCGAGGACTTCACGTCGCTCTTCGAACCCTTCGAGCGATTGGAGGCCGAATTCGGCAACGTCGAGGGGACGGGTCTCGGGTTGGCCCTGTCCAAGGGGCTCGTGGAGGCCATGGGCGGTGAGTTGGGAATGACGAGCACGCTCGGCGAGGGCTCGACCTTCTGGGTGGAGTTCCCCATCGTGACGGCGCCGATCCTCGATCTCGACGACACCCAGACGCCGATGGCGGTGCAAGGGGGTGGCACTGGTTCGTCGACCCTGCTCTACGTCGAGGACAACTTCGCCAATCTCAAACTGGTCGAACGACTGCTGCGTCATCGACACGACGTGCGCCTGCTCAGCGCGACCAAGGGCACTCTCGGGTTCGAACTCGCCCAGCAGCATCTGCCTCAGCTCATCCTGCTCGACATCCATCTGCCCGACGTCTCGGGTCACGACCTCCTCAAGCGTCTGCGGGCCGATCCACGTACCGCGACGATCCCGGTCGTGATCGTCTCGGCCGACGCGACCGCGGGACAATTGCGACGACTGATGTCAGCGGGCGCCCAGGACTACCTCACCAAGCCCCTGAAGGTGAGTGCGTTCTTCGACGTCGTCAATCGTTTCTTGAAGCATCAAGATCCTGAGCACGAGCGACGCACCGATGAATAAGTCACCGGTGCGACCAGGCGTCTCGATCGCCGACGTGGCCACCGCGAGGGCGTGCGGGGCGGCGAGGTGGCGTCGTGGGTGGGATGTCGGATGACACCGCCCGACGATGCCTCTCGCCCGGGTCCGTCGTGGCCGGAGCGCTCGACGGTGCTCATCGTCGACGACGAGCCCATGAACATCCGTCTCCTGGAGAAGATCCTCGCCCCGATGGAGGGAGTCGACGTCGTCTCCACCACCTACGCGCGTGAGGCGATGTCCCTGTTCGAGGTCCATCGACCCGACTTGGTACTCCTCGACCTGCACATGCCCGAGCTCGACGGACTCGACGTGCTGAGGTTGATCTCGGGCGTGGTCGCCGCGGACGACTTCGTTCCCGTGATGGTTCTGACGGCCGACGTGGCCCGCGAGAGTCGTCACGACGTGCTGGCGGCGGGCGCCCACGACTTCCTGGTCAAGCCATTGGACGCGTCGGAGGTGACGTTGCGGGTGGCGAACGCGCTGCATACGCGGGCCCTGCACGTGATCGTCGAGAGGAATCGCGGGGAGCTCGCGCGAAGGGTGCACGATCTCGAGGAGGACGCCGTGACCGAGCGTCGCCGCGTCGCCGAGGAGATACGCCAACTGCGCGAGGTCATCGACGGGCCCCGGTTGGAGATGGTCTATCAGCCGATCGTGGAGCTCCGCGGTCGCGAGACCACCGGGTTCGAGGCCCTCTCTCGATTCCTCGCGACGCCGACGCGCCCCCCTGATCAATGGTTCGCCGAGGCCGCACGACACTCCCTGCGTGGTGAGCTCGAGTTCCTCGCCGTCAGTCTGGCGTTACACGGCCTCCGGCGCATCACGAACGACCAGTTCCTCTCGATCAATGTCGCACCGGAGATCATGGTGACCAGTGACTTCAGGACGTCGCTCGACGCCCAGTGCTCGGACCTCAGTCGCATCGTCTTCGAGCTGACCGAGCATTCACGCGTGGACGAGTACGCGCCACTGCTCGAGACGATGAGTGAGTTCCGGGCTCGCGGCGCGAGGTTCGCGGTGGACGACGCCGGTTCAGGATTCGCCAGCTTCTCGCACGTCCTCAAGCTGCAGCCCGAGTGGATCAAGTTGGACATCGAGTTCACTCGCGGCATCGATCACGATCCGGCGCGGCGCGCCATTGCTGCCGCACTGGTGCAGTTCGCCTCGGAGGTGGGCTCCAACGTGATCGCCGAGGGAATCGAGAACGAAGGGGAGTTCGAGACACTGATCGACATCGGCGTCCCTTACGGCCAGGGGTATTTCCTCGCGCGACCCGGTCCGTTGAGCCAGTAGGAAAGTGGCGGAGGTCCACTGCGACGCGTTCGGTCGTGAATCGCTCGATGAGCGCGATGTCGCGCGGCCCTCGTCAGGTTCGCCATCGAGGTGAGGGCAGTGGGGCCGCTACCCGAGCTCGGCGAGCAGCGCGCGCACTCTCTCGCGGATGTCGTCGCGGATCGAGCGCACGGTGTCGAGGTCCTGACCGGCGGGGTCGGGGAGGTCCCAGTCGTCGTAGCGCTTGCCGGGATAGTACGGGCACTCGTCGCCGCAACCCATCGTGACGATGACGTCGGCGGAGCGCGCCATCTCATCACTGAGCTTCTTCGGTGCCTCGTTGGAGATGTCCAGTCCCTCTTCCCTCATCGCCGTGACAACGGCCGGGTTGAGGCGCTCACCCGGCGCGGAACCGGCCGAATGGATGATGACGTCGTCGCCGCCGATCTGGCGCGCGAAGGCGGCGGCCATCTGCGAGCGTCCGGCGTTGTGGACGCAGAGGAAGAGGATTTCGGGTTTGCGCGGGATCGTCATGCCATCATCCTTCGCTGTCGGGGGCTGGTGGGAGTTGCTCCGGTGGCGGCCGGGACCCCGAGGGGGGCGGGACCTAGGATCAGGGTCGAACGAGTATGCATGGCTGGCTCCTGCGTGAAGGGACTAGGACGAGGTGGGACCCGCCGGGTCACGACGGCGTGACGCCACTGGCCGGTCCAGTGGTGACGGGTAGAGGACCTTCACCGCGCCGAGGCCCGCGGCGGCGCCGACGAGCTGGGCGAGGATGAAGGCGGGCACCGACACTGGGGCGATGCCGGCGAAGGAGTTGGAGAACATCCGGCCCACCGTGATCGCGGGATTGGCGAAGCTGGTCGACGAGGTGAAGAAGTAGGCCGCGGTGATGTACGCCCCGACCGCGGCCGGGGTGAAGGCGTGCTTGCCGTTGCGCGCGAGCGAGAAGATGACGAGCACGAGTCCCGCGGTCGCGAGGACCTCGGAGACGAGGTGAGGGCCACTCGCGCGGTGGTGGGTGGACCATGATACGACGGCACTGGCGAACATGATGTTGGCGAGGATCGCCCCGGTGACGCACCCGGCCACCTGCACGGCGACGTACGACCAGACCTGACGCCAGGACGTCCCGCCGAGGACCGCGTCCACCAGCGAGACGACCGGGTTGAAGTGGGCCCCGGAGACGGCACCGAAGATCAGGATGATGACGAAGAGACCCGCGCCCGTGACCAGCGCGTTCTCCAACAGCTCGAGACCGGTGCTCCCCGGCGAGAGGTTCTGGGCGGCAATGCCCGATCCGACGACGATGGTCGCGAGGAGGGTGCTGCCAAGGAATTCAGCGACAAGGCGGCGCCAGAGCGCGACGCGGGGCACGGCGTCCCTCACGAATCAGCGCTGCGCGCACGGGGAAACGGGTGCGACAGCGATCGCTTCGACGTCATCTCGCGTCCTTGCGGCGGTCGCGACATCGAGAGATGGGGGGACGACGTGCAGCCCGACATGGGAACCCTTCATATGGATCGACGTCACTGAGTATGGCAGACACATTGATGAATGTCAATGTGTCGTCGCGCTCTCTGGGCGCGGCACCAAGGCCCGGGCCGTACGCAGAGTCGAGGAGTAGCGGACGGCGGCGACGTCGAACGTTGTTGTCGTCGAGGGTCGCGCGTCGTGATCATGGGTCCGACACGAGGACGACCCACGGATCGCCGCCGGCGAGACCCCACGCAACCCGTCGCCCTCTCCCTTCTCCTGTTCCGATACGGACGGTCGCGCCCGGACGACCAGGATTCGCCCACGACCGTAGTGTTGGCCAGAGATCGCGGCAGGTCGGATGTCGAGGTCGGCCCGGGTCGTCGCTTCGAGCATCTTGAACGGTGAGTTGGACGATAATCGGAGGAGTCGGAGGACTCGCGGGCGAACGGACCGACGCCGGGGCTAACTTCGCGCATAATGGGACGATGACTGAGACCAACGAGGTGAGAACACTCTGCGCCGATTGGCACAGGGACGTCACGGGACGGTTCCTGCGGTGACGCTCATTCTCGGACCCGACGCCTTGCCCCGTTGTGGTTGGGTGGGCGCTGCGCCGGAGTTCCTCGAGTACCACGACACCGAGTGGGGTTTCCCCGTCGTCGACGATCGACAGTTGTTCGAGAAGCTCTGCCTGGAGAGTTTTCAATCGGGACTCAGCTGGCGAACGATACTGGCCAAGAGGGAGAACTTCCGGCAAGCCTTCGCCGGATTCGACTTTCGTGTCGTGGCGGACTACGGACCCCACGACGTGACGCGGCTGCTGGGCGACGCCGGGATCGTCCGGCATCGAGGGAAGATCGAGGCGGCCATCACCAATGCTCGGGCCGCTACCGCTCTCGTGGGCGAAGGCGGCACTTTGGCCAAATTCTTTTGGGCCTTCGAGCCGTTGCCCGAGGAGACCGATTCACGCGCGTCACTCGCCGCCTCGTCGCTCAGACTGTCGAAGGACCTCAAGGCCCGGGGCTTTCGATTCGTGGGTCCCACCACGGTAGTGGCGTTCATGCAGGCAACCGGGCTGGTCAACGATCACGACCCGGATTGCTGCATCCATCCATTGGCGCGCGACCATCGACAGCGCCTCGTGGTCCCGGACTGAGCACGTCGCGACGACTCCCGACGCCCCGGAGGATCCACCCTCGAAACCCCCCGATTCGACGTCTCGCAAGTCCGGCGTTCGCGTGCGAAGTCTGCCACTACGATCGGTCGGCCCTCGCCAACATGACGACGCGACCGTGGACAGCGCCTCGATGCCGTCGCTGGTGCCCATCCACGCCGAGAGAACAGAGATCGCGACGCCGCGAGGACAAGTTCGCGCTTCGCCACTTCCAGCGTCCCGAGGTCTCCCTCGTGAGGGTGCCTCCTTCGTGTGGACGACACTCGAGAGCGAGTTGACGGACGTGGACGCAAGGCGCTCGACGTCGACGGTGCGGGAACATTCGCGCTCCCTCTGTCAGGGTGCTTCAGTGATCCGCCGAGTTCGGGGCTGACGACACTGCGAGGAACGAAAGTTCTTCGAGAGTCGAGATCGATCTTGGGGGGCTCATCAGGCCCAAGGGGATTCACTTACGCGTACCCCCCAATATCCTTGGTAGCTACGCCGGAGACCGTGACGTCGTTCGAGTTGAGACGCGCGAGTCGAGGGTGCGGTGGTCGAGGTCCTTTTGCTTCGCAGCATTGCAACTTCTTGACGAATTTCCGCTTGACTTCAAGCGCTTGAGGTATGAGAGGCTGCCCCTATGTCATCACTAACCATTCAGGACATGTCCGAGCGCTGTGGGCTGAGCGGCCCGACGTTGCGCTACTACGAGGAGGTCGGGCTGATTGGCCCCATCGCCCGCGACGAACGAAGCGGCCACCGTCGATACGGGGAAGAGGACCTTGACACGGTACAGGCACTCGCCTGTCTTCGCGCAATGGGGGTCGGGATCGAGGACATGCGAACGTACCAGGCGAACCGCAAGCGAGGGCCGGTCGCCGCAGCGGAGCAGCGTGACCTGCTTCTGCGACACGCGGAACGGATCGAGGCTGAGATCGCCACCCTGCACACCCATCGGGACTATCTGCGGGCAAAGGCCGCGCTATGGGATGCGCGTGACCGCAAGGATCTCGACGGCGAGGCCGCCGCGTGGGAGCGCGTGGCTGCGCTGCTCCCCATTCTGAAGGGAGCGGTCCAATGAACCCGGTGTTGGTGACGGGGGGATCGGGCTACGTCGGGACGACGCTCCTCGCTGCCCTCCTGCGCGAGGGGCGTCAGGTGCGAACGACGGTGCGTGCGATGCAGAGCGAGGGCGAACTACGAGCGGCCGTGCGACGGGGACACGCCGACGACAGCGGCCTTGAGATCGTTGAAGCCGAACTGATGAGCGACGCCGGATGGGCGGCCGCAATGGCGGGCTGTGATGAGGTCCATCATGTGGCCTCGCCGATGATTCACTCGGAGGACCCCGACGAGGTCATCCCGCCGGCCCTCGAAGGCACTCTGCGTGTCCTTCGGGCCGCCCGTGACGCGCGAGCGCGACGAGTCGTGTTGACCTCGTCCTTCGCCGCCATTGGTTACACCCCCAAACCCGGTGCCGAGTACAGCGAGGACGACTGGACCGATCCGGACACGCCTGGCTTGCCGCCCTACCCGCGTTCGAAGACGGTCGCGGAACGTGCCGCCTGGGAGTTCATGGAACAAGAGGGTGGCGAGATGGAACTCGTGGTGGTCAATCCGACGTTCATCCTGGGCCCGACCCTGACGTCGCGGGCCGGTTCGTCGATACAGATCATCAAGGCCATGCTTGATGGCAAGATGCCCGTGGTTCGAAAGCAGCGCTTCGGCGTGGCGGACGTGCGCGACGTCGCTGATCTTCATATTCGAGCGATGGCATCGCCCGAAGCGGCGGGTAAGCGGTATTTGTGCCTGGCAGATGGCCCAACGATTAGTTGGCTGCAGGTGGCCCAGATCCTTCGCCAACGGCTCGGGTCCTTGGCCGAACTGGTCCCGGCCGAAGAGGCACCGGGCGACGAGCCACCAGAGTTGATCATCCATAATGACCGGGCTCGTCAGGAGTTGGGTTGGGAGCCACGCCCGGTCGAGACGACAATTGTTGAGACCGCCGAGTGCCTTCGCGACCTGGGTCTATTAGAAGAACGGCGATGACAAGCAGTGACCCTGGAACGGTCTCGATTTCGGCTGCGACGCAAGGGTGGGGGCGAGCCCCCACGCGGGATCGATTCACTTGAATGAAAGCATGATCGGCACGGGGTCTGTCAGAGGCTCAGGCCACTAGATTTCCACCAGCGCATCCTCGACGAATTGGTCGGCGTAGGCGGTCTCAAACTCGACCCGTGACACGTCATCGAGGTAATTGTGCAGCGGCGTATTGCTGCACCAATGCGCCCACCCCGGCGCGGCGGTTCGAGCTCGTCAACGTTGGTCCAGGGATCGCGTCCCTTGCGCATCAACTGGTTCTTGTAGATGTCGTTGACCGATTTGACGGGAGCGAGGTCATGTCGATCACCGACCATTTCGATCGAGGGAGCACGTCGATGGTGCGAGCGCGCCGGGTCCGCACATCACAGGCCGTTGAACCACGCAATGGGCCGTGCTCTCAGATCATCTGCGAATCGGCCGGAGTCTTCTGAGATTCAAGCTCATATCCCTAGGCCGATTCAGTATCGTTCGGTGGAGCGACAATTCCGTCACGCACTTACCTATCTCTCGGTGAGATAGGGAAGTGCGTCACTCGTCGAGCGTAGGAGGCATCACGATGTCATGGACAAAGAAGACCTTCTCGCGTAACGGCGCGCCGTGCAGTGGCTGCGGCGAAATGGTGCAGAAGGGCGCAGAGGGATGGACTGATGCCTCCCAGCCCAGGGGGCAGCGAGTGCGCTGCTTGACGTGCGGACCAAGAGAGACGGTCGCACCCACGCCATATGTGGATCCGGTGGCGGGCTCCTCGGCGTTGCGCCAGGACAGGCGCTACCGCGGCGACAAGAACCTCAAGGGGGCCCAGGGGGAGTACCTGATGGGCACGTACCTCGCCGCGGACCTCGCACCGGGAGCCCACGTCCTCACCGATCGAAAGGTGCCCGGTGATTCCGAGGCGAACATCGATCACGTGGTCGTCGCCTCCACGGGAGTTTGGATCATCGACTCGAAGAAATGGTCCGGGGAGATCCGGTACCGCAGCCCCGGGTTCCCGAGCACGGACCCTCGCAGGTATCTCACGGTGGACGGCGAGGACCGGACGCCCGACATCGCTAAGATCTTCCGACTCGTGATCCCTGTGGCGCAGGTCATCGCGGATCCTCGTGTCACGGTGCACCCGGTCTTGGCATTCGTCGAGGCCACGTGGGGTGTCAAAGAGAGCCTGCACTTCCGAATGGGTAAAGGACCCTATGAGCATGAGGGCGTCCTCATATCGGGTGGGCACAGCTTCATCGAACTCATCAACGCAACCGGACCTCTGGGCACGGATGCCGTGGAGGCACTCTGGCGAAAGCTTGACGCAGCTATGCCTCCTCGCTAAAGGAGTTG